>JAYVBN010000269.1:0-2589 GCA_043750455.1 Bacteroidia bacterium
TAAATGTATCGTGTTATCATAAGAGTCTGGAACCTTTCATGATTCGCGGCCGTGAATTAAAGAAAGAAGGAAAAAGTTTTGATGATATTTTTACCATTCGCGAGGCCGAAGTAAAGAGTGGTAAGCTTCAGATGAATAAGCAACCTGCCAATCTTGTCGTGTATTCGGCACCTGCCGATAAGTACAATGCTGAAACCGGGGAAGTAAAAGACGGTTACTCAAGGTCAGTCGTCTATATTCCTTATGCTACTGCTGAAAGTACGGGATTGCCGGCAAAACCAACCACGCCCGGCATGCCCTGGATTATGAATCCCGGCACACATCGTGCTCACATCATGATTGATCCACCGAAGAAGAATTGATTAGACAATCTTGCCCATCTGTAAAAATTAGAACAGTCATCACGCTTGATCCTTTAGTAGCTGTACCGAACGGGATTCCGGGACGATGCCCGGAATGACATTCCATAGTTCAAGAATACAAATCGTTCCGATCAGCTTTCGCTACTTCAAAAAAGAACTTTGCGACTTTTTCAGTCACAGCTTTAAAATACTTTTGTCCTTTTTCAGCAGATGCTTTTCGCGGATCGCCAACGCCAGTATCTTTTGTTACCTGCATCCACTTGCGCTCGGCCCAAGCCCAGCCTTCGCGGATAGCGGTGAACTTAAATTTCTTTGAAGCTCCATCGCCTGCTTCTGATAGCGGCCTGACTAAATGAGGAGTCAAATGCATCATCACACTGGTTTCCATTTCGCCTGCATGATCATCTTTGTTTTCAAAAAATTCTTTCTGATCAACAGATTGATACCAGTTGCACTGACACAAAAACATATTCGGGAACTTCAATCCCAACTCACGAATCATGGTTTTAAAATCATTGCCACCGTGACTGTTTAGAATAATGAGTTTGTAAATTCCCTGTCGATCTAGTACCTCCACTACATCACGGAGCACTGCAAGCTGTGTGCTGGGGTTCATGTTCATATCCAGCTTCACATCAAACTGGCCGGTGTTCACACCAAAAGGAATAACCGGCAACACAATTACTTTTGCGCCTTGATCCCACGCAATTCGTGCAGACTCGGCCGCGACTTGCTCCGCTTCTATAATATCCGTTCCGTAAGGCAAGTGATAGTTGTGAGCTTCTGTTGCTCCCCATGGAAGAACTGCCACTTCAAACGAAGAATCTCTTATCGTCTTCCAATTATTTTCTGCAAGAATATATGGACGCATAGGATTTACGATTTATAATCTATTTCAATTTTGACTAACCGGAATGGCTATGAAATAGCTCTTGCCTTTTTTAACAGTCAATCGCTCTTCACGAAGCCAGGGGTTATGTCGCTTCAATAATTTGTAATTGATCCCTTGCGCATTGGCAAAGTTCACCAGGTCTTTGATTGTTTCCTTAACCTCAACTTTACGAAGCTTTTCTTCCTGATACAGGTGTTCTGGATTTAATTTGAAGCCATACTTTTCGGGGTTTTCAAAAATTTCTTTTATGGCCAAAATCCTGAACACATAGCGCGAAGTTTCTTCGTTCAGAAAAAGATCGTAATAAGATCCTATTTTTTGATTTGCAAGTGCCTTACCCACACCACTCATGCCTCGGTTGTATGAGGCCGCTACTAAAGTCCAGTTACCGAATTTTCTATGTGCCTTATTTAAATATTTGCAAGCAGCCTGAGTCGACTTTATAGGATCGTACCGTTCATCCACTTCTTTGGTAATCTCAAGGCCCAACTCTTTGCCAGATGTTTTCAAAATTTGCCAGAAGCCAACTGCATTTTTAGGAGACACATCATTAATAAGCGCAGATTCAATCAAAGCCAGATATTTAAAATCCTCTGGAATACCATTGTGTTTTAAAATCGAATCGATCTGTGGAAGCCACCTGTTTGCACGCTTCATCAAAAATAATGTACTGCTGTGCAAATACGTATTGATTTGCAATTCCTTATCAAATCGCTCGTGTACATCCGGTACGTTCAGTGGAACAGGCTCTCCTGCAAATGAGATGTTTGCCGGCAAATCAAGTGACGTTACCGGAAGTGGATGAAGTGAGTCTTCTACTTCTTCATCAACAATTTTTTCAGTGGCAACTTCTTCATCGGTAATTGAATCTGTCTTAGGAGGGTCTTGTATTCCCTTATAGGTAATAAAGCCTAACAGAATTACGAACGTTGCAGCCGATATAAATAGAGAAAGGTCTTTCATTAAAAATTAGGTGACAACATATACTTGCTATAAAACTCATTGATCACTTTCACGGCTTCTTCCGGAGTATCCACCAGATTCACTAACTCCAAATCATTTTCATGAATCATTCCCTCGCTTACTAATGTCTGCTTGATCCAATCCATCATGCCGCTCCAGAATTTTTTGCCCACCATTACAATCGGAAACCGTCCAATCTTCTTTGTTTGAATAAGGGTGAGCGCTTCCGATAATTCATCAAGCGTTCCAAAGCCACCCGGCATCACAATAAAACCTTGAGAGTATTTCATGAACATAACTTTTCGAACAAAGAAATAATCGAACGTAATCAGCTTATCAGGATCGATATACGGATTTCCTTTTTGCTCATGT
>JAYVBN010000270.1:0-11959 GCA_043750455.1 Bacteroidia bacterium
TGGCATGGCCGATCAAATCTTCTCGTACAATAACAACCGTAACACCAGATGGCCCCATGTTTTTTTGAGCGCCAGCATAGATCAATCCGAATTTTGTTACATCGTATTCCTGCGATAAAATGTTGGAAGACATATCTGCCACCAGAGGAATTTTTCCCGTATCTGGCAATTCTGAAAAAAGAGTACCGTAGATCGTGTTGTTAGTAGTGATGTGTACATAGTCCGCATCGGTTGAAAACAGGGCAGGACTAAGTTGTGGGATATAATTGAAATTTTTATCTTCTGATGAGGCTACTACTTTAACGGTGCCATATCGTTTGGCTTCTGAAATAGCTTTTTAGCCCATGCTCCTGTGGAGATGTAATCGGCCTTTTTGGCTGCAGAGAATAAATTAAGTGGCACCATCGCAAATTGCATAGATGCACCACCCTGTAGAAAAAGTACTTTATAGTTTGCGGGTATGTTCATCAACTTACGCAAGTTCTGCTCAGCACCTCCGATAATGGCCTCATACTCTTTGGAGCGGTGGCTCATTTCCATAACCGACATACCAGCACCACGGTAATCGACCATTTCTTCCTGGGCTTTTTTTAATACCTCAAGTGGCAATACTCCAGGGCCTGCTGAAAAGTTGATAGCTCTACTCATATTATTTAATGGATTTAAGGAATTTTTAAAATCAATGTTTGTGAGGGGGCGAATATGAAGGTATTTCGTGAAAGACCCAAGAGATACGCTTATATATAGAAGTAAGTTTGATCTCGAAAACCTGAAATTCAGACGATTGGGTTTCCAAGGCATGCAAGCCATTCTTTGAGGCATATCTTACTGAAATCCATACTTTTTTGAATAAGTGAGTCCAAAATTAACCTACCGGGCGATAGGTAGTGATATAAATTTTGAAAGATGCCTTCAACTTATTCAATCAATAACTTCCTGTTAGTATATTTAACCGCCCATTAACCTACAGTATTAAAAAATGAAAATCATGTTACGCATTTTACTTTTTGCATTTGCATTCACTCTTTTGCCTATTACAGGATTATTTGCAGCTGATTCTCCACCGATAGACACAGGCACAACAGCCTGGATGCTAACCTCTACAGCGTTGGTATTACTGATGGTTCCAGGTCTCGCTATGTTTTATGGAGGATTAGTGCGAACAAAAAATGTATTGGGAACGATGATGCACAGTTTTGCTGCCATGGGAATCATGACGGTTATGTGGATCGTTTGCGGATACAGCATGGCCTTTGGTGGAAACGTATTGGGTGGATGGTTCGGTTGGAATTGGGACTATTTCTTGTTATCAGGAATTGATGAAAAAATTATGGATGCCGGAATTCCAGAATATATATTCTCTATGTTTCAGGCAAAATTCGCCATCATTACACCAGCCTTGATTGCAGGAGCTTTTGCGGAAAGAGTTTCGTTTAAAGGCTATTGTTTTTTTATTGCCTTATGGGGAGTTCTGGTTTATAATCCGCTCTGTCACTGGGTGTGGGCATCTGATGGATTTTTATTTAACCTCGGTGCGAAGGGTGCAATTGATTTTGCTGGCGGAACGGTAGTACATATTTCTGCAGGTGTAAGTGGATTGGTAGCAATACTATTTTTAGGCCCACGGAAATCATTTCCTCATTTACCGATGCGCCCCAATAATTTAGTAATGACTATGGTTGGTGCTGGTTTACTTTGGGTAGGATGGTTTGGATTTAATGCGGGCAGCAGTATTTCAAGCGGACTAAGTACGGCACAAGCATTAACTGCTACACAAGCAGCAGCAGCGGCTGGTGCGTTAGCCTGGGTAATTATTGAAGGCATTCATCAAGGAAAGGCAACAGCTATTGGATTTGTAAGTGGAGTGTTGGCTGGTCTGGTGGCAATCACTCCTGCTGCAGGCGTAGTACAACCTGGTGGAGCGTTAATATTGGGAGCACTTGCAACGGTAATTTGTTACCTGGCCATTATGTTAAAAAATAAATTAGGGTATGATGATACGTTGGATGCTTTTGGAATTCATGGGGCAGGTGGAATAGTAGGTGCCATTTTCTTAACGTTCTTTATTCGCGAAAGTTGGATGGCAGACGCGGCTACAGTTGCTGGAGGCAGTTGGACGATTTGGCAACAACTTGGCGTACAGGCATGGGCAGTAGGCATTGCCATTTTATACGCTGGTGTTGGCACATTCGTTATCTTGTTTGTATTGAATAAATTTATGAAAATTCGATCCAGTGAAGAAAGTGAAATGAGAGGGCTCGATAATTCTTATCACGGAGAAAGAGGGTACGGTATGATCAATCCAAATTAATCTAACTATGAAACTCATTATAGCAATCATACGCGAAAATCAACTGGATCAGGTACGTGAATCGCTTATTGATGCGGGTATCTCCCGAATCACTGTCAGCCATGTGTCAGGACATGGTAGGGCTGCTTCTACAGAAGAAATATATAGAGGGCAAAAAGTAGTGCCGAATTTAGTTCCTAATATACGGATTGAGATAGCTGTCAATGAAGAGTTTGTCAGTGTTACGTGCAAAGCCATTCTTCAGGCAACAAAAGCAAATGACGGTGGCCTAATTGGCAGTGGAAAGATTTTTATTACTCCATTGGAAGAGGTTATTCGCTTGCGCACAGGCGAAACAGGATCTGAGGCGATTTGACCCAATCCAACTCGCTTCAAATTCGCAACAAAGCAATTTTGAATTTGAAGGTTAAACGTTGAACTTTAGACTTTAAACCCAGTCGTTATGAAATATCGTAACCTATTGTTTTTGCTTATTTTTTTATTTCTATGTCGTTTTGGTAATGTCTTCGCTAATCCGGCAGACGAGCATAAAACGCTTGCCATTGGTGCTTCTGCTCCTGCTTTCAATCTTCCAGGTGTGGATGGAAAAACATATAGCCTAGCTTCCTTTAAAAATTCTAAAATACTCGTGATCGTATTCACGTGTAATCATTGCCCCACAGCGCAAGCCTACGAAGACCGGTTGATTAAATTGACCAGCGACTATGCCAGCAAAGGCGTGGCAGTAGTAGCCATTTCACCCAACGATCCAAAATCTATTCGATTGGATGAACTTGGTTATACCGATCTCAGCGATTCCTTCGAAGAAATGAAGATACGGTCGCAACAAAAGGGCTACAACTTTCCTTATTTGTACGATGGCGACACAGAAACAGCATCGATGGCGTACGGCCCTATAGCAACACCACATATTTTTGTTTTTGATGAAGAAAGAAAGCTACGCTATAATGGCCGGATTGATGATACAGAGAAACCTACTAAAACGCCCAACAGTACGGATGTGCGCAATGCCATTGAGGCCTTATTAAGTAATACTGAGATTGCCGTAAAAACAACTAAAGTTTTTGGCTGCTCTGTTAAGTGGGCAGAAAAAGGCGATTGGATTGAAAAGGCAAAGGCAGATTGGGCAAGTGAACCTGTTACACTGGAACTCATAACAGAGGCAGGGATAAAGGATCTCTTAAAGAATAATTCTGATAAGCTGCGCCTTATTAACGTATGGGCTACCTGGTGCGGACCTTGCGTTACGGAGTTTCCTGACTTTATTACCATGAACAGAATGTACCGGGGCCGGGATTTTGAATTTATCACCATTAGTGCAGATGAGCCTACTAAAAAAGAAAAGGCGTTGCAATTTCTAAAGAAGAAGCAAGCCTCCAACACCAATTATATTTTTAGCATAGATGATAAGTATAAATTGATAGAGGCGATTGACCCTAAGTGGCAAGGTGCTTTACCCTATACTGTTCTGGTAGAACCAGGAGGTAAAATTGTTTATGCCAAGCAAGGGCCGATCGATCCGATAAAAATGAAAATGATGATTGTGGAAAATGCGTTGGTGGGGAGATATTATTAGAGGCAATTTTTTACTGCGACTTAGTGCTTGGGCTAAAGCCCGTTTGACATACTCATAAGTAACCACGGCCTTAAGGCCGTGGTTAATCAAATCACCTTATAATGGACCTTAGTCCAGCAAGACTTACTCCGGTTATTTCTCCCACTTCCAATCCCCTGCAATAATCAGTGGCTCTTTTAGATCATTGTCAATCATAAACTGTTTGGTCGTCTCGCTATCCATTTTTGCTGCCGGAAGTTGTTCTGCATCCGCGACAGCGTATAAAATCATTGTGCTGAAGCGCGCAGTGTTTATCATATTTCGGTTTGCATAAGATCCGAATTTATATGAATGGCTTAAATTCTGGCCAGCGTAATCTGGTTCTCGATTAATGCACGCATTAGCGGATCAGATGAACCCAGCCTTTAATCTCCCGAACTTGTTGGGTGGGATCAAGGACATCGAAAGTTACCTCGGCCGAATAAAAGTAGACACCGGTTTCCAATTTATTGCCACCCATGTCATTGCCATCCCACTCAATGGCAATGAATTCAGGTTCATTCGATTGAAAGTGATATACTTCTTTGCCCCAACGGTTATAAATTTTTACAGACACACTCTCCACAAACCGAGGGCAACGGATTGGGTCTTCCATGATAACCTCTCCACCAATAAGGCGATCGAAATTGGCATTGAAGGTATCATTAAAACCATCTTCATTGGGAGTAAATACGTTAGGAAGTTTATAGTAAGGACAGTTATCGTTGCAGACGGAATCACTAAGTGACCCTTCAATCTCCAATTCATCGATGGCAGAAACTTTATAGCAACGTGCATACGATGGCAATCCTTTGTCAACGTAGATAGTGTCTTTAACAGATGCTGCCAATAAAATATACTCGCCATCTGCTAACAACGATGAATAAATATTGAAGGCTGCAATATCTCTGCGACAACCAGGAATATCTTTTCGGCTCCACGAAATTGTATTACTAAATTCTTTCTGATCACAATTATTGTTGTTCCAATACTCTTCGCACGAAATGCTACTGATGTGAAGCGCATGTTCACAAGGAATTAATTTGTTAGACGGATAGGAAGTGACTATCTGCGAATAATTTTGCTGCAACGAAATTTTAGGATTGCCATATGTGCCCCTTGTCAACACCCGATACGAATATCGTTTGTCATCTTGTATAGCCTCACTTTTATAACGGCCTTTATCCAGGTAACTGAAACCATTTTCGGCCACGTTTACACTGTCGATGAGTTTCATCGTAGCTGGATCTGTATTTTCAACTCCACGATAAATGAGATGATGGGGACGGTTTTGTGAAACATTCGACCACGGCACACTATCTCGCCAGGTTAATTCAAATTGCTTTACTCCCGGCACCACTGATAACCTTTCTGAAGAAGCAATTGCAGAGGTATCAACAGGTACGATACTAACAGCATTTTGCGGTTTCGAATAAAGAACCACTCGGTAGTTGAATACTTTTTCTTTGCTGTTAATACGGGAATCAACAAGGCTGGTATCCATAACGCGCCCCACTTTAATCAGGCTGGTGTCTCCTATGAAACCGTGAGCCCGGTAAACCTCATATTCGTATGGTTTTGGAAATTGTTTTCCGTTGATGTTGAATGGCGACCGCCAACTTACTCGTATGCGTCCATCATCGAGAGAAGTATTCTCAACACTTACATGGGTGATAACAGGTGCATCTGCTTCAATAGGGCCAATGCATTTTTCTATCGATACCTGGCTTGGTGTGCTTGCCGGTGAATTGAAATAGGCCATGATGCGATAACAGTATTTTGCGCCAACCACTAAGCCTCTCCCTTTATTTGTGTCTATAAAACTGGTTTGGTTGGTGGCGACTTCTGCAATTAAAGAATAGCCCAAGAACTTGGGCAATCCAGTTTCGCACTCGCCTGGCAGATAATCGTAGGAATCTACCTTTCTATAAATCTGAATTTTATCAGCATTGGCACATGTGTAGTTGCTCCATTCTAATTCGCCATAGCGCTTTACTAAATCTAATTCTGTCTTTTGCCAAACAGGAGCAGGTGCCACTACTTTAATTTTCCATACTTTAAAGTTCACCAGTTTGGGCCCATCAGGCGGGTCATCCGTAATTTTAAAAACGACTTGATACGGTTGCTGACGAACGTGCATGCAGTTTGTGCTCCATTGAAATTGAAGTTCGCTATCAGGATTGGGAGTAAGGAAAGAAGGTGGGTTGGGTGTATATGTAGCTTTGATTTTATCGTCCTTGAAATCCATAATTTCTGAATAGACTTCAATTTTAACGGGATGTTTTTCGGCATCCATTCCAACTATTGATTCATTGATCAAGGCACCAGCCTCAACACATATATCAGCTGGTACTTTCAATTCAGGCCGAATGTTGTGGCACTCCTCTACCACAATCTGCATATCGCGGGTGGTGGTGCTTAGTTTTAGATATTGGCCTGAAAGCGAATCTTTACGCCACTCAATTATGTTAAAGGCAATATTGTATTCACCTTGCATACCGGGAGCATCCCAGGTAAGCAAACCATTAACGGAGTTAATCGAAAATATTGGGGGACCGGTTTTGTCTTCATTTCCTTTACTGAAGTTTGTATAGAATCTCGCACTGACTGGACTGGAGTACTCAGCAAATGAAGTTGGACTGCTCTTGGGAATCGTGAGCTCATACGACAAACTATCTCCATCTACATCGTAAGCACCCGGGGTGTGAAAAAATGTTACACCAAAGCAAGCGCGATCCAAAGGTGGAACGGTCAATTTGGGGTAGTGATTGCAATCATTATTTTGGTTGATCGTGTGGGTAACGAATGTGGTATACGGAACATCATGAGAGTCGACAATATTTAGAATCCCCCTGCTTCTGTCTCGCTCGACATACGCCACAGTATAAGTGCCATAAGTTGAATAAGTATGTGTAGTGCTATACGTAGCTACGGCAATATTAGCACCTAAATCAGGTCTTGTCATTGAGGTCGTAACAGGTATTCTTTCCGAAGTGCCATCCCCAAAATATATCTGGCTATTTGTGCCAAACCGGGTATTCGATTGAGTATTGAGGTATGCGATAATGGTGATGTTGAATGTGAGTGGGTTGTCGCAGGTTGACTCAATTATAATATCTGCTGCCCGCACATGTGTTGCATGGGAAAATCTTGGAAAGAAATAACCCCCCGTCAGGATAAGGATGCACAATGCCAAGGTCTTCAACGTTCAAAAATATTTATCCAAAGAGACTAAAAATTATCTCAAAACTATTTGATTTTAGCAGAATTGAGACAAACTCTATTTTTGTGTAGGTATATAGACTTACATGATCGTAAATTTATTGAGATTCTCTCGTTAATTTTGACAACATTGATAGAGCATGAAGAGGGAGCTATTACCGATTAAATTGTATTTGATGACTCAGTTCAGTAAAGCGTTTGTTTTTTTTCTCCTTATACTGTTTTCTTGCGGGCAGCCAGAGGAAGTAGCACCTGATGGAAATGATTTTGCTATACCGGATTGGACTGAACCTTCCCACGGTAATGTTCAACCTGACTATGAAATTGTTTTTCCTCAGGCAAAAGTAAGCACCTTGGAAATTACGTTGAGCTCCACCCAATGGTCCGAAATACAAGCCAATATGAAAACCATTTATGGAAATTCTTTTGGGAGTGGTGGTGGCAATCAACCAGGCGGCCCATTCTCAGGTCCGGACCCAGATTATGTTGCAGCCTCCTTGAAGTTTAACAATAAGGAATGGTACAAAGTAGGATTTCGATTAAAGGGCAACTCCACGCTCAAAAATAGTTGGCGTTTAGGCATTTATAAACTTCCTTTCCGCCTTCATTTCGATAAGTTTGAAGAGGACTTTCCGCAAATCAATAACCAACGCTTTTTTGGGTTTAAAGAACTATCTATGTCACCTGGAACTAACGATAAATCCTTACTTCGAGAAAAGGCGGGTTCAGATATTTTTAGGATGGCAGGTATTCCATGTGCTCAAACAGCATTCTATAAAGTGTATATCAATTTTGGTGACGGCCTAAAATATTGCGGAGTGTATACCATGGTAGAAGTAGTGGACGACACGATGATTGAAAATCAATTTGGGGAAGACAAGGGTAATATCTATAAACCTGAGTCTACCTTCCAAAGTTTTGTGGCAAGTCAATTTGAAAAGAAGAATAATGAAACCGAAAATGATTTTTCAGATGTGCAGTCTACCATTACAGTGTTAAATAGCGGTTTGAGAACATCAAACCCAGTGCAGTGGCGAGCAAACCTTGAACAAAATTTTAATGTTGACCATTTTATGAAATGGTTGGCGGTTAATAGCACAATGCTTAGTTGGGACACGTATGGTCGCATGGCGCACAACTATTATTTGTATAACAGCCCAGGTAAAGGATTGACATGGATCCCCTGGGATAATAACGAATCGCTGATGAACAGGGGAAACACAACACTTGGTATTTCTCTATCAACGGTTGGAAGTAATTGGCCTTTGATTCGTTACCTTATGGATGACCCTATATACCTTGCAAAGTATAAAGTATATGTTAGAGAATTTAAGGAGAATGTATTTACATCTGGAAAGATGAACGACCTGTTTGATCGATATCATAATCTAGTATCACCTTTTGTAGTAGGACCAGAGGCTGTTGAGCAAGGCAAATACACTCACTTGAGCAATCCATCCCAATTCACTGGTGCACTTGCTGAACTTAAGCAACATGTGGTCAACCAGAATCTGGCAGCTATAGAATACCTAAAGTGATCTGATCTTGATTTGCAGTTAAAGGTTTTAATAATTAAACGGTATCCCTATCTTTAAAGGTGGCAAGACCAACACATTCCTAAACTTCCCTATCCTGCATGTTCGAATTATTTTCTGATGGCCCAGCTTATGAATATCCACAGCTCATAAATGTGACCTATTCGTTCTTGTGGGCGTTTCTACTTTCCTCCATGATGGCCATCACTCACCGACTCACATTCACTGGTGATTATTACCCTAAGAATTTATTTCAGTCACTTATCCTGGGTGCCTTGGTGACGGCACTGGTGATGATGGCGATTGGCGATAGTCTTGCGCGAGGTCTTGGCGTGTTTGGTGCCATGGCCATTATACGGTTTCGTACCCGCATTGACGATCCGCGCGATGTACTTTTTCTATTCGCTGCATTAAGCACTGGCCTGGCGATAGGCGTGTTTGGTTATACTATTTCCTTTGCAGGGACAGTTCTTTTTTGTGCGGTGGCTTTTCTGTTACACTATTCTCCCTTCCGTAGTATGGTGCATCAACAGAGGCTTTTCTTTACGCTGTCTACCAGTAAGCAATTGGATGAAGCATTGCCAATCATTCTCAAATATTGTCCTGGCTACAGACAACTTAGTGTTCAAGTGAACAAGGAAAATACCATTCGATATCAGTTTGGTGTTTCGCTTCAGAAAGAAAGAACCAGCGCAGCACTTCTTGATGAACTGGGTACCGTTGAAGGGATACAACAAATCCGTTTATCAGTAAATGAAATCATTGCTAACTAAAAGTCTGATGCGGGTAAACTGGTTCTATGTATTAATAAGTATTTTGTTGGCAGCTATGCTTTGGATGAGCCAGCGCTATTTTAGTGGTTCGGGCAACTCATCTGTAGGTATAACCTATTCCAAAGATTATAAAATCAATGTGGAAAAGCCTTCCCAGGTGAAAAGGGTGGCAGTAGTACCCGGCCAACTGGTAAAAGCTGGAGATTTATTGGTGGAACTGATCAGCCCTGCTTTGGAAGTTGACATCGATAAGTTGAATAATCGGATAACAACTTTGAAATCGGAGCAAGTGGAAAAAGCCAAGCTTGCGAGATCTGAAGTAGCCTACGTCAAAGCCGAACTTGGTGTGAAGATAGAGGAGATCACCACTGAAGTCACCGAGAAGGAAAATGAACTTAGTCTCAACAGGAATCTAACAAAAGAATTTGCGTCTGGTAAAAAGGATGAGGCACCTAATCCCATGGAACAAACAATCAACTCCCTGAAACGGCAACGCTCGCAGCAAGAAGAGGCCATGAATATTCGTGTGAAAGACATTTTTTTAAAAAGCGAGACAGAGCAACTGGTACTAACAAATCAGATCAAGCTTCTTGAACGCGAGATGGATTTACTTTTTTTCGAGCGAAAGAACCTTACTAAGTTTGCGGTCAGTCAAGGCGTAGTGGAAAATATTTATGTGAAAGAGACTGAACAAGTAGATGCCTACACTGCTTTGCTTTCTGTTAGCCCAACACATCCCACCTCAGTGGTAGCGTACCTGATTGGTAAAAAAAATCAACTTGTGGTGGGTGCAGAAGTAGAAGTACGATCATACGATGATCATCAAATGAAAATACAGGGGAAGGTGATTGGGTATGGATCGATCGTTCCGCTTCCGGAGATTTTACAAAAGTCAACAGCGGTAAAGGCCTTCGGGCAGGAAGTATTCATTGAGATAACACAAGATAATTTTTTTGCTTCAGGCGAGCGGGTGTTAATCCGATGAGTATGAAAGTGGCCTATTTGATTTTGCTTGTATTTTTTTTAAAAGGCCAGCTGAAAGGGCAGGTAACGGTGGCTGAGTTTATTCAGTCGTCTACACAAGCTCCACAAGTGAAAACGTTTACGGATCAACTTTCTTTTTTGCAAGACAAGCCCTACCGGTTATCGCCACTACAGAAGCTAGAGTTCAGAACACAAAACCGTGAATTGATTTCCTCACAGCAAGAGTACGGACTTCGTTTCACACCTGCCAACCCATGGGAAGTGCGAAACAACAATCGTTACTTCCAACATTATCAGACGGTCTTGTCATTGGAGAAGGCCCTTGTTCTTAAGGAGGTCTTGACGGAGCGATACCTGCTTATTATTTCGTTTGTCTATACGGCCGATTTACAATCGCTGGCAGAGGCAAATAGAAAATTAATTGAAAATCAATTGTCAGTATTGGAAAAACAAGCAACTAGTTCATTGTTTGACTCTGAAGAATATGTAAAACTAAAAGTAGAATTACTTGATAAATCTGTCGCTTTGGAAGAAATCGATTTTGATGTTTTCAATCAGCGCTCGCAAATTAATCAGGCTTACCCAGCAGCATTTGATAAGGAGCTACGTTGGAGCAGTATGTCTTTGATCAGTGCAGAGCGGATTAAAACAGTAGTGGACAGCCTTCATTTGATCACTAATGCATCGGCACAGGCCGTATATCAGCAACAGAAAATAAATCTGGCTGAAAGTGAATACAATTTGGAGAAGGCGAATGTAAATGTTGGATTTCTACAAACGGAGTATGACCAAAGACGCGTAGAACAAAATCGAACTCCCATTAATATTTCGTTGGGCATCACCATTCCCCTTACCAATCCAAACAAAGGAGACATGACCAAAAGCAAACTTGAGCTTATTGAAGCTGAGCATGAACTCGAAACTACTCAGCAAGAAGCACAAGTGACCAAAGAAATGACGAAAAACCAATTGGAGTCATTGATCACCCGACATCGTGACCTTCAAAAGAAGGTATCGGAGTTAGAGAATAGCAGCTTGCCTTACGACCTCAGCCGAATGAAGAGCGGAGATCCGTTGGCGATCATGCGGTTTGATGAAAGTCTTAATAAGCTCAAGGTTTTGCAAGCCAGGTTAAGGCGCAACATCCTAACGAGTTATGTGAACTACTTGTCACTGCATGATCATTTACAACAGCAGCCGCTCATCAATTTTTTAACAGATAGATTAGAGATTATCCGTTGATAGACTCACCAAGCTTGCTGCCGACTTTTAAGGGAGGGAGACCAGATATTTTTTCCAGGGCTTCCAATAGAAATCAGTCCAGCCTTTTTTAATTCCTTCAACATGTGCGTCTGGAATATTGGAGTGAGTCATACTTATAATCGCATCTTTGCCCTTCTCTTCAAAAAGGAGGATTAAGGTTGAGTCTAAATCAGGTTCACCCGTCTTCCGCGCTGGGTCACCCAGAAATTCAGGTGATTTGAAACAGGTTCAGCAGGGTTCGTTGCTCTTCATTGGGTAGGAACAGCCGGGACTCTTT
>JAYVBN010000271.1:0-8103 GCA_043750455.1 Bacteroidia bacterium
ACGCGGTTAGAAAATTTAGCTTCCATATTTGCCATGTTCTTGGATATTGTAAATGTAAAGTTTTAAGATTGATTATTCAAAGGCTAATTATCGCTGTCGAAGTTTATGCATAATGACAGTAAACTTCAACATTAAACAACAACTTATTTTTATTTGTTCAATCGGTTACGTGAGATGCCCTGATTAGACGTTCCGCATTTGGACCTTCACAAAATAATAAGTCGATCAGGCTGAGGTTGGGTGCAAACATATTGCCAAA
Organism: Bacteroidia bacterium; assembly: GCA_043750455.1. Lineage (GTDB taxonomy): Bacteria > Bacteroidota > Bacteroidia > Cytophagales > Cyclobacteriaceae > ELB16-189. Next base: position 260 of record JAYVBN010000271.1, read on the forward strand.
AACCTGATGGTACACTACGGGCTTATAGATAGGTCTGTTGGAATAAGCCTTTTTAGCTTGAATTACCAATCTCAGGTCTTCAACATTTTGCTGTGGAGTTTTTGAATACGCCACACTTTCCGAAACCTTCACATCTGATTTCAAAGATGTAAGACAGAATGACAGCAAAGAGAGGTTTAAATCGAAAAGGAACGAGTAATTTTTATAGAGGTGATGGTGAAGCGCCTCTTCGTAATGTTCGAAGAACGGAGCATTTTTATAAGCTGATTGAAGTGTACGCCACAGATTGTTTTGCCATTTGGTTGAATAATCGATGCGAACATCTTTAACAAAAACTTTTCCGTGTTTTGCTGTGACGGGCACAGTCAACACTCTTATTCCTTGTGATGTATTGATGTAACACCGATTGCGGTAGGTTTGTTTGGAGTAATGTTCATTTTTCTCCAGAACAATTTGATCGAACTTTTGTAAGGCGCAGAAATATTCCAACGAAGGAAGGAAGTGAAGGTCTATAAGGGCAGTCACGTTTATAGGTTTTGCTTTGTATTCTTATTAAGCCGGTATTTTTGATTACCTTCCTAGATCAGGCTTTACTCGTTCAAAATACTATCTTTGAAATGTGAAAACCAAAGAACAGCACATTGCACATTGGTTAGCCCAATCAAAAGATGATTGGGAGTCTTCAGAACTTTTATTTGCTGGCAAAAAATATCTGCATTCATTGTTCTTTGCTCATTTATCTTTAGAAAAAATCTGTAAAGCACATTGGATCAACTCGGCAGAAATAAATATCCCGCCCAAAACACATAACCTCATTTTTTTACTGTCACAGACAGCTCTTGAACTAAACGATAATCAAAAGGAATTTCTGCTGGAATTAAATCGTTTTCAGATTGAAGGACGTTATCCGGATGTAATCTCAAAACTTCATCAAACCTCCACGGCTCCCTTTACCAGAAACAAACTTAACGAAGCTAAAGAATTACAGCTATGGTTACTAAGCAAACTGCGATAAATACTGCCCGCGCCTTTGTGAAGGAATGCAAAGAAATTGGAGTTACGTTCGACAAAGTATTGCTATTTGGTTCCTATGCCAAAGGAACAGCCCGTGAGGATTCTGATATCGACTTGTTATTAATTTCCAAAAAATTCTCTGATGATGTATACGCAAATATAAAGCATTATTCAAAGGTGAATATCCGGTATCCATTAGTGGAAACCCACCCTTATTCTTATAACCGCTTTGTTGAAGGAGATGAATTTCTTCAGCAAATAACTAAAGAGGGAATCGATATTGATTAATACATCTCCTGCGATCAAAAGTTGAACTCACCAAGTCCCTGGCGTATTACAACAGGATCACCTTCGGTAAAATCCACAATAGTAGAAGGGACGTTTCCTCCGGCTCCTCCATCAATCACCAGCTCTACTGTGTGTTTGAAGTCTTCAAAAATTTTTTCCGGATCTGTTGTGTATTCTTTTAGCACATCATCGTCTTTGATGGAAGACGTAATCAAGGGGTTGCCTAGCAATTTTACAATCTCAAGTGGAATAGGATGATCGGGCACACGGATCCCCACGGTTTTTTTATTCACCCCCAGGATTTTCGGAACGTTAGTACTGGATTCAAAAATAAAAGTGAACGGACCAGGCAAAGAAGCTTTCAATATTTTAAAAGCAGGGGTATCAATCCGCTGTACATACTGTGAAATGTGGCTAAGGTCATAACAAATAAAAGAGAGATTCATTTTTTGTGGTTTCACTCCTGTTATTTGACACAATCGTTCCACGGCCCTGCGGTTCATCAGGTCGCAACCAATTCCGTAAATGGTATCTGTAGGATAAACTATGATTCCGCCTTTGTTCAGGACATCAACAACTCGTTGAATTTTTCTTTCCTCCGGATTTTGCGTATGTATGGTTAGGAATTCAGCAATCACACTGCAAATTACTTCAATTAAATCACTCGGGTCTTCAATCCGACTTCTTAATAAATTTATGTATTTTGTAGAAGTATGAACCTCAATCCATTCATGGAAGAAACCACGCGCTTGCAACAAAGTGAATTGCGTAGCCCCGAAGTGCAGGAAATTATCGGTCAGATTCCGAACCATCTAATCCGATGGGGTATTACGATTATTTTTTTCGTCATTGTTTCTCTCCTCTTCATCAGTTGGTTTATTAAATATCCTGATCTGCTCACCGCCAAGGTGGTGATCACCACTACACCACCACCTGTTGCCTTAGTGAGCCGTGCCAGCGGGAACCTTCATCTATTGAAAACAGAAAATGAGAAATTGCAAAAAGGGGAGGTCGTTGCCTACCTGCAATCCAATGCGGCTATTGATGCTGTACTTTTCGTAGAAGAAAAACTGAATAACGGAAGTGATTTACTTTCAGCACTAATACCTGGTTCGCTTGGCGATCTGCAACCACACTATGCAGAGCATATTTCCGCTCTTACTTCACTAAATGCTTTGAACGAGAATAAAATATATGATAAACAGATTGAACAATTGCAAAAGCAAATTATTACGTATCAAAAACTAGGTCGCTCACTATTGCATCAACAAAGGCTCACAGCCCAGGAATTGAAACTGGCCCAGGAGAAATTTTCTACCGACTCCGTTTTGTTTGTTCAAAAAGTTACCTCTGCCATTGACTTTAACCAGGCTAAAACCAATTGGCTGCAACAGCAACGCAACGCCCGCAATGCAGAAACAACGCTGTTGAATAACGAGGCTCAGCTAAACCAATTGAACAAACAAATTGCCGACATTGAAATACAAAGGACCGAACAACGGCAAAAACTGGAATTGACCGTAACGCAAGCCAAAGACCAGTTGCTTGCACAAATTACTAAATGGAAGGAGACCTATTCATTTGTTGCCGCCAGTGCCGGAAGTCTTGCTTACCTGGGTTTTTTAGAAGACCAGCAATTTATTGAAGCAAGCAAGCCGCTGTTTTCCATTATACCCGAGCATAGGAAATTGATAGCCCGGGCAGAATTGCCCATTCGTGGTTCGGGTAAAGTGAAAGAAGGGCAGGCGGTGAATATCAGGTTAGAGAATTATCCCTTTGAACAATTTGGTTTATTACAAGGAAAGATTTCTGCTATTTCAGTGATGCCGGGTGAAGATAAATATTGGGTGACCATAGAACTGCCGGATCATCTCGTTACCAATCAAAACAAAACCCTTGCCTTCAAGCAGCAACTCAGCGGAACCACAGAAATAATTACGGAGGATTTACGCTTGCTGGAAAGATTTTTCTATCAGTTCAGGAAATTATTGCAAAATCGATAATACAACCTTCCAATTGGTTCAATTCTTCTTCTAAGCCCTCATTCAATATAAACCAATATAGTATTTACGCCCTTCTTCTGCCTGGCAATCGCTGAGCGATAGTACCGACACAGAAAATCATAAATCACCAATTCGTGCATCCTCTGTTTGGAGCGCATGAACCTGTTTAGAAACATGTGAATATAACTGCTTAACAAATTATCAAGGGATAGATTTGATTCTCCTGCATATTCTTTTATCGCAGTTATTGCCTCAGTCCAGTCAATGCTTCTTTGGTTAAAGATTTTCCAGACTTCACTATACTCATGACCGTCTACTAATTCGTGGCTCATAATTAGGTCAATCTCCTTGCGGTATTTTCTGTTTTGGTCACTTAGTTGTTTCTGCGATTGCTTGTCAGAGGCATTAAATTCTTTTGTAAATCCACTGCGGAGCTGGATCATCAATTTTTCTTTTCCCTCCAGCGTGTAAGCAAAGTCATCCAATAAATCGTTGACTCCTTTCATAGCAAACTGCCATCTCAGTTCATCTCCTTCATCGCCATCCAGCAATTTCAAGATTTCTATTGCAGCATTGGAATCATGAAAAAACAATAGCTCAGAATTTTCAATGTTCTCATGCCCATACCTTTCCAGTTCTCGCTTATAAGTGTCATTTTGAATTTTCCATACCAGATTATCTGAAATGTAAGAAGAGAGTTGCTGGTTTATTTTGTCCGTAATGATTGCGAAAAAATGCTGGTCTCCTTTGAACCGTACACGCAAATGATATTCAGGATCGGCATAGCGGATAAAAAACCATTGAGATATTACGCCCACTTCCAATAACTCATCTGCCAACGGTTTAATTACTTCAGCCAAAATCTTGTCGCTCGTTTTTACGCCACAATAAATTTTAATATACTGCCATAAAGAGCCAGGCGCAAAATCACGCTGGACTTTGGAAGTTGGAACAGGATTTAAACGAAGGTCTTCTTCTACTTTGTCTTTAGTCCATGGTAGTATAACCTCATTTGTGAATCTGCCTTCCGGCCCCGTCACAACAAGATTATTTTCAGTAAACAAGCACTCCTCTAAAGTGATTCTTTTGTTCCTACTTAATTCTTGCCTGAGTATTTTCTGGCAAAGACTATCGTTTAAATCCAGCGGCAACTGATTGTCACCTTGCGACAATACGACAAATTTCGGCAGTTTATGATCAGTTTGATATTTTTCTAGTTCGCTATTAAAATCCAAATCGGTCTGCCTGGCTGATAGGATTAAATCCTTTTCGTCAACAATCCATCTGGCCTTCGATAAAATTATACGGCCATACTTCACACGTGGCAGAAACTTAAACTCATTTAATATTCCCCAATCCCAACTTAATATGGCATTGCTTTCCGCATGCTGCAGGTCGCATAGAAAATAATAGTAGGGAACAGTATCGTTGGCATAATTGTGGGCAGTTGTGTTGCGTGGCACAATCTCCTTATTGAGCCGTTTGGATCTCAATACAATTCTGTTGTTTTTTACAGAGACCATAATATCCTCCAATCCAACCGTGTGATCACGGTCAACACTGGAAAAGGTCAATATTGGAATTTCGTATTTTCTGAACGAAGGCCGGATTAACACATTCCCTACCCTGGACTGAGCAAGGTGGACTACTTCAGCAAAAATTTTTTCCGGGTGCAGTTGTTCTTCTTGCTGGATTAATTCATCAACAATGGTCTGAATGCCAGTATCCAAATAGCAAAATCTACCCAAAAGGCTAGCCGCAGAGGGGCCGTTACTTCCACGGTAGTCAATGGTGAAATTATCCGATTGCAGTTCAGCTGAGGTAGCGATAACGGAGCAAATGGTATAAATGGAATCAGGCAGTACGTTTTCAGAAAATAATTTTTTGTCTACTGAAAAGAGATCATTCGTTACGATCAATTCTGTTTTGCCATCGGCAAGGCACTGCTGATAAAGCTGCACCAATTTTTTCTGCCAGGTGCTTACACGATACTCCGTGGACGATGGAGTTGAATTGAAATGCAGTCCCTGAAGCAATGGGGCTTGATCATTATTAGCATGGGCACCAGGAGGGTAACCGATGCCCGATTCTGTATCCAATACCTCCAACAAAGGAATTTCACTATCCTCGTAGCGCTTGCTAAATTCTTCTTTAAACTTGTTCAGGTTGGTGTGCACCGCAGGTCCATTTAATATAGCCAGAAAAGTTATGGCATCCTTAAGTTCGTCCAATACACGGCCACTAATTTGCATCTCCGCAGAAGGCTTACTCAGATCAGACTGAAAAATAAGTTTGGGATCATACTGATCATCCCATTCCTTCACAAGTTTCAATACTTCTTTGTACTGTTTTATTTCAGTTCCAGGGGGTTCAGATTCAATTGCGTGGATTTGATCGACTATATTCTTTAGGAACAACGAGTACTTCTTGCCATTGTCATACCTATCCAAAACATCCAACATCGCCTTGTATGGTTCTTGCCCCGTCACCACGGGTTCCAGTTCAGACAGCAACAATCGGCTCTCTATTAATTCGTTCAGGAAGGCTGTTGCATCTTCTTCTGTGATTTCATCGGATAAGATAGAAGTTGTTAAGTCCTTAAATTTTGCGCCATACTTTGCTTTTGCAAGAATGCTATCCAGATAGGTTGATGTTTCCACCTTTGCCAGGTGATGGCTGCGCTGACTATTGGTTAGTCTGTATTCCACATAACGAGTAGCGTTGCCATTGCTGTAAATGGTATTGTTAGCAAACCAACTAACGGATGTCTTTATCACCTCATCCTTCAGTATTTTATGGACCAACGTATTGATGAAGTGATTATCGGGCCGGGTATGTTTATGGTAAGTTTGTTGGGCCTTCAATATAAATGAGTTGTCCTTGCCAACCGTGCCTGCAGAGACCCCGGAAAACATTCCAAAAGGTGTACATCGGTAGGACATGCGGAGAAAATACTTGTAAAGCGAGAGCAGGGTTTCCTCATTTATCAATTTTCCTGCTTTCTCAAACTCTTCGTAAAGGTTAGGTGAACCCAGGAATAATGCCTCTTTGAATATTGCTGAATATAGTTGGCTCTCAAAAGATTCTTTCAACCGATGTGGCACAAAAGGTTGAAAGGGGGTGCGTACTACAATCTTTGAGGCATTCAACATGCTACAGGAGTTTTGGAGATCAAAGAATTATTCACGTCCTGGCCTATCTAATAAAAGCAGTTTATCCCAATAGGAAAGTTTTGGATTTTGAAATGCGATAAGCGCGAGGCCCACGCCAGAAAGCCCGTTGAGAAAACCCATAGATGTATCAAGCTTTTCATTGTCCTTTTCAAGCTCGGCAATTTTATCAAGCTGGGGTAGAAAAATTTCTAAATTATCCAGTGTGATGTTCATCCATTTATCAGCTAAGGCTTTAATATTCTCATCTTTAGTAATGTGATACATTTTTAGCCACATATAAGCCACGCTGGAAGTGCCATGGCAAATACGCATATCATAATATCCGTACGTTGGATAATATTGCACGCCAGTTTGCTCTATTGGCTTTGACGCTGACTGCTCAATCAGTTGATAAGCTTTTGCTTTGGCTTTATCACAGTTAAATGTTTCAGAATAGCGAAGCAATGTAAAGGCTATGGACTGATCACCATAACACCAGCCTAATTTGCCAGTTCCACTTGGCTTTGTTGAGTAATTGTAGGGCAATCTATTGTTTTCTTTTTCTAGTTTATTTACCATCCAATCAATACTTCCCTTCAGAAGAGGCATTAGTACATTATGAAGGTTATAAAGATCACAACATTTTAATAAAAAGAGTACAATTCCACAACTGCCATGTGGTACGCCAAAATTTATGGTCTTCTCAAAAGTTGGAGAAGAAAAAAAAGGATCGGGTGTGTTCCAGTAAATACCATCCTTATCCCTGATAGCATTTATTTTAAGTGCCTCAATAATCTTATCGATGTGGTTCCAATTTGCTTCTGGATCATTTTCAATCAAAATCAGGGCCGTTCCGATAAATCCATAAAAAAGATCGTGCCTATTGACAGATAGATCTTCGTTTAATCCCAAATTAATATGATCAATGATCGGTTCTATATTCATTTTTTCCGATTCATCCAACATACCAAGTTTAGTGTATTGATCAATTAACCAAAGGGGAGCAAAAAATGGAACAGCCAGGTTTACCTGATGAGGCAAACTCTCTTGATTAGTGCTAACAATAATGCTTTCAAGTAATTCAATGCAATAATTGTGATATTGAATGTTTTGCGTTTGAAAATGGCGATTCAAAAAATACATTGAACATCCGGCTAAACCATTCAATAATCCGTAGTGTTCTTTTTCCAACCTTTTCAGGATTATTTCATCAATGCTATTTAATATTGAAATATTTTCAATAGTCATAAGGCTCATTTCTTTCAACATAAAAGGTTACGATCGTTGTACTATTTCCAACCCCAGATCATAATATCCATATTTTGAGAACTACATTATGTCAGTATTTTCTAACGGCTTGAAGAAGTTTTGAAAAGCCCAAACGATG
>JAYVBN010000272.1:0-2019 GCA_043750455.1 Bacteroidia bacterium
ATGGGAGAAAGTTTAGTGGCGAACAGGAATTCTATCTCGATTGTCCCATTCACAAACTGCCTGTATTTATAAAGGCCGGTGCAATCTTGCCCATGCAAAAACCCGTTAGTAACACAAAGGAGAAAGTAGATCAACTTGCTCTGCATGTTTATGCAGGAAAAGAAAATACATCCTTTGAGTTCTATGAAGATGACGGAAGTACGTTTAGTTATCAAAGCGGGGCTTTCGCAAAACGATCATTGACCTACAATGGTCATGATAAAAAAATTACGCTAGGAGAAACTGAAGGAAGTTTTCAATCCAAGTATTCAAACATAAAACTTATCCTCCATGGGTTCTCTGCTGATCTCTTAAACATTGGCCAACAAAAAATCAATACTCAAAAAGAAAAAATAAGTTTCTTTATTCCATACGAAAAGTATGACCCGATCAACGATCCAGAAAAAGTTTTTGAAGAAGATGTGTTGACTGCTACATTCAAGAACCAAAAAGGAAAAATTGAAATTAGTTGGTAAAAGTTAGGTATTGGGGCTTGGGCATTGGGCATTGGGGCTTGGGACTTAGGCATTAGGCATAAAGAAAAAAAATACAATTCACGATGAGTACACTAAAACCTAAGCTATCCTTCTGGCAGATTTGGAACATGAGTTTCGGGTTTCTCGGAATTCAATTTGGGTTTGCTTTACAGAATGCTAACACCAGTCGCATTTTTGAAACACTTGGCGCGCAACCCAACGAACTCGCCATGTTTTGGCTTGCCGCCCCTATTACAGGGCTTATCATTCAACCCATCATTGGTTTTTACAGCGATCGCACCTGGCATAAAACATGGGGACGCAGAAGACCTTTCTTTGCGATAGGTGCTTTGCTCGCCTCACTTTCTTTGCTCTTCATGCCCAACTCATCGGCACTTTGGATGGCCGTAAGTGTTTTGTGGATCATGGATGCATCCATCAACATTAGCATGGAACCTTTCCGTGCGTTTGTGGGCGATATGCTTCCACCTTCACAACGAACCACAGGTTTTGCGATGCAAAGTTTTTTTATTGGCATCGGTGCCATAGTGGCTTCCTTCCTACCATGGATATTTACTAACTGGTTAGGTATCTCCAACACAGCCGAGGCAGGAACCATTCCCGACTCGGTAAAATACTCATTCTATATTGGGGCATTTATGTTATTCGTAACGGTGATGTGGACGGTCTTTAGCACCAAAGAATATCCACCAGATGAAAAAGCTGAGCAGAATCTGCGCAACCGTGAAAAAAGAAAAATCGATAATGAAGAATTCTACCAAAAGAAATTTTCAACTCTTGGGCTATCTCTACTCGGTGCCGGAATTATTATCTCTTCAATTGTTTACCTTCTTAAATTAGAAAAAGAACTTTATGTGCTAGGTTTTGGCTTTGGATTTTTTGGGATCGCTCACTCAATTGCTTCCATGTATATCAAACAAGGAAGATCCTACCTTGGCCTGGTTCACATTGTAAAAGATTTTAACAGCATGCCGAAGACGATGGTACAACTTGCTTCTGTACAATTCTTTTCCTGGTTTGCATTATTTGCCATGTGGATTTATACAACACCAGCAGTTACAAGTCATATCTTTCAATCCACCGAACCAACATCCGAAGCTTATAATACCGGTGCCGATTTAGTAGGAAATCTTTTTGGTGTGTACAATGGTATTGCCGCTCTTGCAGCTTTATTACTTCCTATTTTGGCAAAGTATACCAGCAGAAGAATAACACATCTCACTGCACTGTTGTGTGGTGGTGTGGGATTGATTTCATTCTACTTCATTTCAGATCCCTTTTGGTTATGGTTCTCAATGATTGGTGTTGGAATTTCATGGGCCAGCATTCTATCCATACCTTATGCGTTGTTATCTGGTTCACTGCCTGCTGAAAAAATGGGCTATTATATGGGCGTCTTTAATTTCTTTATTGTGATTCCGCAAATCATAGCCGGAACTATACTAGGATTTATGTTAAATAATTTTTTCAACGGACAACCTAT
>JAYVBN010000273.1:0-7965 GCA_043750455.1 Bacteroidia bacterium
TTTTATTGTTTGGTTTGAGCTCCAAAGGTGATAAGTTGGTAAATTACAAGTGAACTAAGATCGAAGGAAAGAAACTACCGAAGGTTTAGTTCAACAAAATGTTTATGCAATGCGGGGATTCAGTGTCCTCATTACTTTCGGTTTCTTTATTTAAATTGTGTCGTGGGACAGGGCGCAACTGGTCGGGCTTGGCATTCGCTGCGCTCATTTACCAAGCCCTCCTATTCCCCGCACTGCATAAACACAAACGGTAAATTACCAGGGTTCCTTTTACATGCGCACAGTGCAGTGGGAGAATAAAAAGAAAATGGCGTCTAAGTTGGCGGAGGTGGCTGGATGCTCAGCAGATGAGCTGATCGTTACAAGAAATACTACTGAATCTCTGGATCTGGTGATTGGTGGCTTTGAATGGAAAGCAGGCGATGAAGCGGTAATGGCCGAGCAAGATTATGGCTCAATGCTGGATATGTTCAAGCAGGTGTCAAAACGGTATGGTGTTGTTAATAAAACGGTATCTGTTCCCAATCATCCTGCTTCTGATGAAGAGATTGTGAATTTGTATGCGAGTGCCATCACACCCAAAACTAGATTGTTAATGGTGAGCCATATGATCAATATCACGGGGCATATTCTTCCAATTAGAAAGATTTGCGACATGGCTCATAGCAAAGGGGTACAAGTACTCGTAGATGGAGCGCATGCATTTGCTCATATAAAATATACTATCTCCGACTTGAATTGCGACTATTATGGAACGAGTCTTCATAAATGGTTGAGTGTTCCCTTAGGTGCAGGCTTCCTTTATGTGAAGAAAGAAAACATTGGAAAAGTGTGGCCTTTGTTTGGCGATGAGGGGCGAAAGGAGGACGATGTGTTGAGATTAAATCATATTGGAACACACCCGGTTGGCACTGACCTGGCCATTGCAAACGCAATCGACTACTATCTAAAGATTGGCCCCGAAAGAAAAGAAGCTCGCCTGAGATATCTACAAAACTATTGGACCAGCAAAGTAAGACCGATGAAACACATCATTCTAAATACTCCTGCAGATCCGGTTCGCTCATGTGGTATTGCCAATGTGGGTGTTCATGGGATGAAGCCAGGGGATTTAGCAAAAACCCTCATGGATAAATATAAAATCTGGACGGTGGCAATTGATGGCGCTAATGTTTACGGCTGTAGGATTACTCCGAATATTTATACAACCCCTGTTGAGTTAGATGCTTTTGTAAAAGCACTTAGTGACTTAGGATAAGACACCTTACTTCCTAAACTCCTCTGTCATCACTTTCTCGGCAGATTTGCCTTGTGGGGTAAAGTCTATCTCGGCCATCCTTCGCGGCCCATGGGGATACCATTTCCAGAAATAAACCCCTTCCAGCCAACTTTTACTCCAGGCTGTTTGAAAGAAGGCTTGATAGCAATTGGCTTGTGCATCCTCAGAAATTTTTACGGTGCTGTTTTCCTGCGGCCACACCCAGGGCTCGATGCCCGCTTTAACGTCACTGCGATAGCCAATTTCTGTAAACAGAACTGGCTTATTATATTTTTTGTGAACATGTTCAATGGAGGCAAGCGGGGCTATCCAACCTGCTTTTAGTTCATCGAGAGTGTGTTCTTCATTTTTAGTTAAAGAGAAGTAAGCCTGAATGCCGATGTAATCCAGCTCATCCCAGAATTTAACCTGTTCGTATTCTTCATGAAAGTTGGAAGCATAAGTAAGCTTGCCTTTGTACACCGTCTTTATCTTTTTAATGAGAGCGCGCCATTCTTTTTCTCTCTTAATGGTCTTGTGAAGTTCAGTGCCAATGCAAAAAATTTCAATCTTATTTTTCTCGGCAAGTTGGGCGTAATGCATAATGAACTTTTCGTAATTGCTAAACCAACTTTGCCATGCGGTGTCGCTTTTCATTTCAATATCGCCAGGCCAGGCTTTGCCCACCCACAAGTGTGGCTTGAGTAAAGTTTTGATTCCGGATTTTTTTGCAAGCGTGGTTGTTTTAGAAATGCCTTCATCCGATTCGCCCCACCAAATCTTGTCAAATGAAAAATTGGTTTGAATGTTGGATGAGTTGGCATCGCGCTGCCAACCAAAAGGAGTTTGCGAGATCCAGTTGATATTGCACTTGACTAGTGCGGCAATTTCTTTTTCGGTCACCACCTCACGGCCACCCACCCAACAAATTCCTTTTTGCTTAGCGGATGAGGGAATGTAATCGTTAGAAAAGAATAAAGGTCCAATCAAAAAGATCGCACAAACTGACAAAATGATTTTTAGAAAAATTGCCACAGACCTGCCTGCTGGTAGGCGGGTTCTCAGATTGTTTTTCATTTTAAGTCAGATCTTGCTAATTTTTTACTATCATCCTAAAGAGTGAAACTATGTTGTTCTTTAGAACAGATTTTACAGCTTGCATATTCTGCGTGTTGCCCAACTCTTTTTCAAGTGAGGTAACTTGTTTGTCATCAATTCCGCAAGGCACAATATGTTTGAAATAGCTCAGATCAACATTAACATTAAAGGCAAGCCCGTGTAATGAAACCCATCGGCTCATCTTCACGCCCAATGCACAAATCTTTCTGGCCTTAATTTCACTTTCGGTATCAATCCACACTCCGGTCAATCCCTTTATTCTACCAGATTGGATATTGAATTCTTTCAAGGTAAGTATGACAGCCTCTTCTAAAAGTCTCATGTATTGATGAATATCCGTGAAAAAATTCTCCAGGTCAAGAATCGGATATACAACAATTTGACCGGGCCCATGATAAGTGATATCTCCGCCTCTATTAATGGGATAATAACTTGCGTTAATGGTATGAAGATCTTCCTTCTTGACTAGCAGATTATTTTCGTCTCCACTTTTACCTAGTGTATAGACGTGTGGGTGTTCGCAGAAAATTAAATAGTTGTTCGTTGTTTTTTGTTCGTTGTTCGGAAGACTTCTGTTCTCAGCTTTGACAGCAAGAATTTGATTAAAGAGATCGGTCTGATAATCCCAGGCTTGTTTGTAATCAATTAAGCCTAGATCAATAAACGATATTTCCTTGTTCAGTATAGAATTCATTTTAGTTTCGACAACTCTTCCTTCACATGATCCACCGCTTCTTCCAAATCGGGGTCAACTTGATTTTCTTTGGCGAGATAATAGGATATCCAATCGGTTAAGTGAATGAGATAATAGTATTGTTCCAATAGGGATGCCCCCTCAGCAACAATATCAATGATTGGATGAGAGCGTTTTTCAAAATGTTCTCTACAAATTTCCATTCGCTTTTCAACGCGCTCATGGTCATGATCCGAATACAAGTAAATTACCTGAGCTTGTTGCAGAATATTTTCCGGGAAGCGCCAGCCTTCAATCTCATTGTGATTCAACTCAGGAAATGTATTGACGTGCGCCATTTGCTTGGCATTCTCATTGAGCTGATTTTGAAAACGAATGGCCATGGCATGCAATCTTCCATCGCAATAGATGATTGGCAATTTTCCTTTTAACTTTTTTGCAATAAGTTCTGCCTCTGCCTGAATTGCCTTTTCTCCCCGATCGAGATATTCAATTGCGTTTTCTGTTTCCTTGATAAAAGCGGCACCAATTAAATTGGTATGATAAAGTGCATACAGCAACGACACCATCATGTAGCCCAGCATAGCACGCGGGCTCTTGGCCACTGCGGGTATCTGAATGTAAAACAAGTTATACTCCTTGGCCAACTCCAACATCTTGCCTCCGGACGTAATGCAAATAATATGTGCACGTTTTAGCATTGCCTTTTGTATGGTCGACAAAGTTTCTTCGCTGTTGCCTCCAAAGGAGCAGGCAATAAAAAGTGTATGCGGACTAACAAATTGAGGAATGTTGTATCCTTTAGAAACTGTGATCGGAATTGGTACACGACCGAAAGTCAGAGACTCTACGAGGTTTGCACCGATGCCTGATCCGCCCATGCCGGTGATAAGAATATTGCGGATGTCGCTTCCTGGTCGCACTAAATCCACAGATTGCCCGAGCTTAAGTGCGTGAGCAAGATGTAGTGTGAAGCCTTCAATCAGTTTCTTCATTCTCTTAAATTAAATATCTTGTGTGTGAATATTTTATGTATGCAAGTTCTGATAAATCGATCAGAAATCCCGCAAATAAATAACAGTTTAGTGAAGAATATTCTTATGAGCGATAAAATAGCAAAAGGAAAAGAAGGAGAAGAGCTCGCTGCTAATTTCTTAGTTGAAAAAGGATATGAAATTATAGCACGAAATTATCGCTACAAGCGATTGGAAATTGATTTAATTGTAAAGAAGAATAATTGGTTGGTATTTGTGGAAGTAAAGTTCCGCACATCAGATGCCTATGGCTATCCGGAAGATTTCGTGGATTATAAAAAAGCAAAAAACATTGTGGACGGAGCCGAGCAATACACATATGATAAAAACTGGCAGGGCAATGTTCGATATGATATTGTTGCAATTCGCAAAATTCGGGATCAGCTGGAGATTAAGCACATTGAAGATGCCTTTTACTAAATGCGGAATTCAAAATTCAACGTTCAAAATTGGGCAAGAAATCTTGAATCTTGAACGTTGAACTACCTGACCGAATAAAGCTCCTTACCCTTTTCATTCCATTCTTTTCTTATGAATGGCTTCAGTTCTTTATCGTAAGGTTCTTTGGGGTAGCTGATGATTTTCTTGCGTTTACCGTTGGGATAGTTTTCAATCCAATCATTAACTTTTTGATCCCATTTATACTCTCCTTGCACTGCAACAGTTCCGTTTTCATGAAGAAGATAGTAGTAACCTTCCCGCTCACCATACTCAATAGGTATGATCTCTTTCGCTTTCTTCCGTTCGTTGGGATCGTAGTAGGTAACAAGCGATTCCTTTGGCCATCCTTTATAATATTTCTCTTTGTCTTCCACTAAATCCTGTCGGTCATATTTCATCCAGCGGCCATGCTTAGTGCCTTTGTAATAGATGCCTTCCTCAAGAAGTGTTTCACCTTGCATTCTTTTATAGGGTCCGTGTAGCAATACTCCTTTGGTAGGATCGAAGGCGGAGGTCCTTCGAATTTCCCTTCGTGTAAAGTCATACCAGTAAATATCGCGCGCAAAACTGCTTGGCTTATCGGGCTTTCTCAAATAATAAAATAGTTCTACGGTGATTCTATCTCCATAGCCCTTTCGGGTGAATCCCTTCTTGGTTTTTATGCCGTAGTAAACTTTCTTTTTTGGTTTCTTTTTTTTGGATACGATGGGCTCATCAATCTTTTCATCCAGTTCTAACAGACTAAAAGGCTTGTCAGTATCAAAAGTAAATTGACCTTCCTGAATGCGGGGTTCAACACCTTGGGCCAGAAGTAAGGAAGGAGATAAAATACAAATGAGCCAAACTAGGTTTTTCATACAATGACAAAACGAAATTAGACAAAAAATATTTTGTAGCTTTAAACTATGAATGTGGAAATCGCCTATCCTCCGCGCACCATCATGGAAGTATTTAAAATGCTGCCGGAAGGGACATTGGCCGAGCTCATTAACGGACAAATTTATATGTCACCAACACCCACTAACCTTCACCAAAGAATCAGTAGAAGAATTTTAATAAAATTATCCGAATTTGTTGAGAAAAATCAATTGGGAGAAGTCTTTTGCGCTCCGCTTGACATCTATTTTGATAACACCTCAAATGCTGTTCAACCTGATATTATTTTTATTTCCAGGGATAATGCAGCACAGCCACTGGATAAGATTCCTTATCAGGGGATACCCGATTTATTAGTTGAAATCCTTTCTCCGAGCAACAACAAACATGATCTCGTCACCAAGAAAGACCTCTACGAAAATTTTGGGGTTAAAGAATATTGGATCATTGACCCAACTTCAAAAGAGAGTATTGTTTATCAATTGATTGGAAAAGAGTACAAGCTAGCGGCAAAAAATACGGCAACTCTTTTTTCTCCTTTGCTTAATCAATCTTTTACTTTTTGATGGCTTACTGACTAAGCTAGTCGTTCCCCCCCTCCTCAAATGATCATCAAGAAACTGGCCGTACCCCTTGTGAATGACAAGTTGTTGCATCAGGCCGAACATTGTTACATCGCTTCCGCTGAAATTTCGGAAGAGGGGTTTGACTTTATACGAAGCCGGGTTCCTACAAAAACCAAAATGGATCTGGTGACCGGAATGAACGGAAAAACATCTCTTGAAGTGCTCAAGCGAATCTGGAAAAATTATCAGGGAAGGATAAATCTGAACTTCTATTCCGGAAATGTCCTTCACGCGAACGTCTACGTCTTTGATTTGCCATACAGAAAGTCGGTAGCATTTGTTGGCTCAGGCCCTTGCACGCTTGGAGGCCTGAAAGATCATGAGGAAATTTTTTATAAGATATCGGATCCAAAGGAAATTGAAACTGTGATGTCGTGGTTCACCAGTTACTTTGAATTTTCAGAACCCCTGACGGAAAAATTCATTGAGGAATATGAGGCGTTGATAAATAAAAATCGCGCCCCTCTTTCGGAAGAGCGCGACCCACAAGTTTTTTGAATACGAAAGATTAACCCACCAACTCTACACTCCTTCTGATAAAATTAGTTAAGTCAGCACCTGTCAACATATTTTGTGAAAGCAGCGCCAGATCATAGGCCTGTTTGGCAAGCTTGGTTTTTTGTTCTTCAGATTCCGCTTTCAATATTTTCTGCACAATCGGATGGTTGCCATTGATGGCCACATTATAGTTATCAGGCATGCTGCCCATAAAACTCATTCCACCACCACTGCGCGCCACACCTTCCATCCTCACTCTTCATTTGCAGCATAACGCACTTTTTTCTGACAAATACAACGGGGTTTTTCCCGTAGTAAAACGGGGTTTTCCCCGTTGTATAGCCTGAAAGAAAAATTTATGTTTAGAACTATATTTTCATTTCGCTTCATTATCAGCAATGGTTTCTATTTCTAAGTTTGAACAATAATTGCACATGTCACTAGAAGAAAAAATAAGACTGATGGTTGTGTTTGATGACTTGATAAAGAGAAGAATAAAAGGAAATGCCTGTAGGTATGCCAACAAATTGGCTGTGTCTCGAAGTACATTCTTCAGATTGTTGGAGTACATGCGTGAAGAGTTTAACGCTCCGATCTGCCGCAATAAACGGGAGAACAGATATGAGTATGGTACAAAAGGGAGCTTGTTCATTGGGTTTCTTCCAATCTCCAGCGAAGAGCTAAGAAAAATAATGGGGGGGGGTAGCTACAATACACACACAAATATTTTGCAGAGTCTCAACTGGCGGGACTGACTTCGGTTATGTTTGAGGTAAGGCTTCGATAGCTGAGTTACTATAAAATCAAAGCAATTAAAAATTAAAGCCATGAAAAAAATCTTGCACGTATCATTATGGATTATGTTCTGCATTTTGGCAGTGAGTTGTAGCCAAGATGAACAAAATGTCGAGCCTGCGACATCTGACCAAGAAATTGGTGAAATAGCCAGGATCGAAAAAGAAACAGGAATTACTCTTTTTAAGAGAGTTATTACTTTCGAAAATGGAAATAACAAGGCCACCCTTCTTATTGCAACAAAAAGTGAAGCAATTTTCAAAAATATAGTCGAGAATTTTGATGTTGTAATCAAACCGGTATATTCTCGTGATATGCCAGCGAACATTGGAAAAGCAAAGAGTAATGGAGCAATAGAAAATGGTGTTGAACCTAATAATGAAAATACAGGAGAGGAAATTCTTACCGAATTTGAATTTATTCAGACAGAGACAAATGTTATCGGGTTTACAACTTCCTATCACCTTAAAACAAAGGAAGATGCATCTGGTGGTAGGGTTGCTCTAACGGGTTACGATTACTATATCACCTCAACCAGCGATAATTGGCCAACTTATTTTTGGGTGTCTTTTCCAAGCCAAGGCGGTGGTTTAAATTTTAATGCCAAGTGGAAATGGTATAATG
>JAYVBN010000274.1:0-2633 GCA_043750455.1 Bacteroidia bacterium
TTCAGGGAGCAACTGAAAAAAGAGAGTACTATAAAAATCAACACAATTGCTTCAGTGTTCCTTCGGTGGAGGCTTTTACAAGGGTATTGGCTAAGAACAGTATTGTTTGGGAAGATGTGCGAGGTACAAGAAATGCGATATCCACTCGCGTTGATGGAATCAAACAAATATGGTTACAAGACCCCGATGGTTACTGGGTAGAGATCAATGATGCTAAAGACTGATGTAGTCGCTCAGCGCTCTTAACACTTAAGCATACAACGCCTCTTTCTGTTCCGCCACTTTTTCATTTTCGATATACTCATCATAGGTCATGAGTTTATCAATAAAGCCATTTGGTGTAATCTCAACAATTCTATTCGCAACAGTTTGTGTGAATTCATGATCGTGTGAGGTGAACAGCACCGTGCCCGGAAAATCTTTCAACGCGTTGTTAAAAGCCTGAATCGATTCCAGGTCGAGATGATTGGTGGGTTCATCTAAGATTAAAAGATTCCCTCCGGCCAGCATCATACGCGAAATCATGCAACGCACTTTTTCACCACCCGAAAGAACACTACATTTTTTAAAAACTTCTTCTCCTGAGAAAAGCATTTTGCCTAAGAACCCTCGAATGTAGACTTCATCTTTATTAGCCTCGTCAGCAAACTGCCGCAACCAATCTACCAGGTTGTCATCCGACTGAAAATATTTTTCGTTGTTGCCCGGCAGGTAAGCGGTTGTAATAGTTTGTCCGTATTTAAATTCTCCCTTTGTAGGCTTCAATTCATTCATTAAAATTTGAAAGAGTGAAGAGATGGCCAAACTATCCTTAGAAAGGAATGCGATCTTATCCCCCTTGTTGATAAATATCTCCAGGTCTTTAAAAAGTGTTACACCATTTTTTGCATATGAAAGATGTTCGATATGCAGAATCTGATCGCCAGCTGTGCGCTTCTGTTGATAAATGATTGCGGGATATTTTCTTGTAGAGGCTTGTATCTCATCTATATTAATTTTCTCAAGCAGTTTTCTTCGACTTGTAGCTTGCCGCGACTTCGAAGCATTCGCACTAAAGCGCATGATAAATTCCTGCAATTCTTTTTTCTTCTCTTCTGCTTTCTTATTAGCCGATGATCGCTGTTGCAATGCCAGCTGACTCGATTGATACCAGAAAGAATAATTGCCAGTGAACAAACGAATTGCACTGAAGTCTATGTCGGCTACGTGCGTACAAACAGTATCCAGAAAGTGACGATCGTGAGATACGACAATAACAGTGTTTTTAAATTCAAGAAGAAAATCTTCGAGCCAACTTACGGTATGAATATCAAGATCATTGGTAGGTTCATCCAGAATAAGAATGTCAGGATTTCCATAGATGGCTTGTGCCAATAACACGCGCACTTTTTGATTTCCACTAAGTTCTTTTACCAGTTTGAAATGATCTTCTTCGGTAATGCCCAGTCCGCTCAATAATGAGGCGGCATCCGACTCTGCATTCCATCCGTTCATTTCCGAAAACTCCGATTCAAGTTCAGAAGCTTTGATGCCATCTGCTTCAGAAAAATCTGGTTTGGCATAGATCGCATCTTTCTCCTGCATGATGCTCCAAAGTTTGTGATGCCCCATCATCACAGTATTCAACACAGTCACGTCATCAAATTCATAATGATTCTGTCGCAAAACAGCCATCCGTTTGCCCGGATCAATAGTTACGTTTCCTGAATTGGGATCGATATCCCCAGCCAGGATTTTTAAAAAAGTGGATTTTCCGGCACCATTGGCACCAATTACGCCATAACAGTTGCCGCCCGTGAATTTGATGTTTACCTGATCAAAAAGTATTCTTTTCCCAAAGCGGAGGGAGACATTGTTTGCTGAAATCATAATATTCTAAAAATGGAGGCGCAAAGGTAAGGTAATTTGGTAAAAGACATCTCTAAAAATTGGGGCTTCGAATGGAGCAAGCAGGGAATCGTGGTGCTCAGGTTTTCGATAGGATTTTTTCAATCCTAATACTATATATTTGGTATCCGTCAAGGATTAACGCCTCTACATACAAATTTTATACCTATGAATAAAATCATCCTTTGTCTACTCATTGTTATTTTATGTTCAAGTTGTTCTGAAAAAAAGCAAACCATGGATAAAGACACCGATTCCTTAGCTGTTGCAACCACGCCTGAGTTGGAGCTGTATACACTTACCAATAAAAATGGGATCAACATGACAGTAACAAATTTTGGCGGACGGATTGTTACACTACTTGTTCCGGATAAGAACGGTAAGGTCAGTGACGTTGTGTTGGGGTATGATTCGTTAAAAAAATATTTAAAAGGCGGTGGAGTATATGGTGCGATGATTGGGCGCTTCGGAAACAGAATAGCCAAAGGCAAGTTTAAAATTGAGGGCACTGAATATCAATTAGCTATTAACAATGGTATAAATTCATTGCACGGTGGCCCCACCGGATTTCATAATCAATTCTGGCAAACAGTCCCTATTAAAAACAATGAGTCAGATGCATTAGAACTTCGGTACAAAAGTGTGGATGGCGAAGAGGGCTACCCAGGAACATTGGATGTGAAAGTGGTGTATACCCTCACTGACCAAAATGAGGTGGTGATTGATTACGAAGCGACAACAGATAA
>JAYVBN010000275.1:0-3761 GCA_043750455.1 Bacteroidia bacterium
CAGTACATTTACCCTTACCTTCTTTTTAAAATTGTGGAAAAAGAACAACTCTTATTTTTCACACGAAACTATACTTCCCTCACTGCTTTAGAAGCTAGTGAACTGATTTCTATTAAATCAACATTTCCTTATTGTCAACTTATCCATAATCTGGCAGCACGCGGTGCCCGCGACAACGAATTTGAAAACAATGGGAAAGAGTTACAATTAAGTGCTGTTTATTCCACTGATCGAAGTGTTCTCAAGTCAATAATGGCATCCCCCCGCAGTCAACGGCTTAAAGTTGTTGCTGATTCGAATTCAATATTGGAATCCAAGCCCGTCCAAAAGAACATACCAATATCTATCCCTTCAACAAGTGGATTAACCGGGGATGATTTACGTACTGAGATAGCCCATGATTTGAATCGTTTAAAAGAACTTAAGCAAGAATTTGAAATCAGCTTTAAGAAAGTAGTGGATAGTAAAATGTTAAGTGTGAGTGATGAAAAAAAAATAAAGCCAGCCTCGGAAATTATTGAACCCTCTTCAGAGGAACTGATCAAAGAAATAAAGAGTACTAAAAAGAAAATTAAACCAGAAGGCGCTAAGCAAAAAGAGCAATTTGAGATCATTGATCAATTTATTAAAACGCAGCCCACCATTTCAAATGCAAAGACTAAGACACCGCTTCCACCAGCCACAACTGATTTTACAGAAAGCAACTCGGCCTTTAGCGACCACATTATTTCAGAAACCCTAGTTGATATTTTGATTAAGCAAGGAAAAAAGGATAAAGCTCTTGAAGTGTTGAAAAAGCTGATTTGGAAGTTTCCACAAAAAAAGGCTTACTTTGCGGCTCAAATTGAAGAACTGAAGAAATAAAATTATGTATATACTGTTAGTTAGCGGAATCATTTTCTTTGCCATTCTGGTTGTTTTGGTTGTTTTAGCACAAAACTCAAAAGGTGGTGGATTGTCTAATCAATTTGGTGGATCTGGTGCCAGCAACCTTATAGGAGTTAAAAAAACAGGTGATTTATTAGAGCGCCTTACCTGGGGTTTTGCTATTGCTATTATGGTTTTAACACTGGCAACAAACCTGACAAACCCTGGTGTTGGTGCAACGGACGAAATTATTGAACGAGCCAAAGAACAACAATCTGCTCCAGGTCTTGACCTAAAAAAATCCACCCCAACCGATACCACAAAGAAGTAGGAAGTCAACAGATATTAAAAGTAAAAAAAGCCCGGCAATGGGCTTTTTTCATTTTCAGGCAACAGCCAGTTTCTTAATCAAAAGTCGTTTCGCAATCGGCATTAAAGTTTGAACAATCGGAAACTTTAATTTTGAAATAACCAAATAGGTAGCGGGGTTAGGCAAATCCGAAAATTGCCGCATAAGATTCAATTTGATTTGTTCGTAACTATTCGAAAAACTCCTTTCAGCAGTTGTTATTAGATGGGTATGAATTCCGCGCAGTTTCTCATTACTGTTGTCAAAAATCGTGACTTGATAACGGTAAATATTGGTTTCCTTTTCGGGAGGCTGCGACACAAAAAGATAACCCTCCTGCGCATAAAGTGAGGTAAGTCCCACGGGGGAAATCTCGCATTGCGATTCTACATACTCATAAATGAACGAGCCTTCGTCTAATGATGATTTAAACTGCGGCAGGGCAAACTCAATGATCGACTCAATCTCCTGCATAACAGCATCATCTTCAATAATTTTTTTGTAATTAATCTCAAGATTTTGAAGGTTATCCATTGAAAGCCTCTTGGGAAAACGGTCATAAATCATAGCCTTATTTTCTCGTATTGCCTTCAGGTTGCGATGATGAAATACCAGGTCAGATAAGAATGGATAAAGCTCGATCTTGGTGAAGGATTCTTTGACCTTTTTCAAATAGGCAAGCAAAATATACTTCTTGTACTCAAAATCCACGAGCCCTTCGGTAAGCCAATTCTCGTTGAGTTGATCCATATTCTATACGTTTAAGCCATCCCCTTTCAATTATACGAAACTGAATTATATTCTGCCATACTGCCACTTTAAAATCTAAAGACTGACAGGTATGACAATTTTTCCCATCTTTGCAGCCCCGAACTCGGAAAGTCTGTCCTAATCAATGGAAAGGCTTAAAATGGCATGAAAATCGCCATGTGGGCTTCGTAAGTTTGTTACATTTTTAAACAATAATTCAAACCAATATGGCAAAAATCAATTTCAATCCAAATGAAGACAGAGTGCTTGTTGAAGCAGCACCTGCCGAACAAAAAACAGCTTCCGGTCTTATCATCCCGGATACGGCTAAAGAAAAACCACAGAAAGGAAAAGTGATCGCGATCGGTGAGGGCTTGAAAGATAAGCCTGTAACTGTTAAAGTTGGAGACAATGTGCTGTACGGAAAATACTCAGGCACTGAAATCAACATCGATGGCAAAGAGTATCTTATCATGAGAAACTCTGACATCTTCGGAATTATTTAATCATCATCTAATCTTAATTATTAAAATACCATGGCTAAAGAAATTACATTCGATACAACCGCCCGCGATAAAATAAAGAGGGGTGTTGACAAATTGGCAAATGCCGTTAAGGTTACACTTGGTCCTAAAGGCCGTAACGTAATTCTTGACAAGAAATTCGGAGCACCAACTGTAACTAAAGACGGTGTATCTGTTGCGAAAGAAATTGAATTGAAAGATCCTATTGAAAACATGGGCGCACAACTCGTGAAAGAAGTAGCTTCTAAAACTGCTGATGCAGCAGGTGACGGTACAACTACGGCAACCGTATTGGCTCAGGCGATTTATTCACACGGTATTAAAAACGTAGCTGCTGGTGCTAATCCAATGGATTTGAAACGCGGTATTGACAAAGCAGTCATTGCTGTAATCGACCATTTGAAAAAGCAATCAAAGAAGTTAAAAGATTCAAGCGAAATCTCTCAAGTAGCTACGATCTCTTCTAACAGCGATGCTGAAATCGGAAAGATGATCGCTTCTGCGATGGAAAAAGTAGGTAAAGACGGTGTGATCACCGTTGAAGAAGCTAAAGGAACTGAGACTGAAGTGAAGACTGTAGAAGGTATGCAGTTCGATCGCGGTTACCTCTCCCCTTACTTCGTAACCAACACAGAGAAAATGGAAGTTGATCTTGAAACCCCTTATGTACTGATCTACGACAAGAAGATCAGCAGCATGAAAGAACTTCTTCCTATCCTCGAACAAACTGCTCAAACTGGCAAGCCATTAGTTATTATCTCTGAAGATGTGGAAGGTGAAGCTTTGGCTACTTTGGTAGTAAACAAAATCCGTGGCGCTCTTAGAGTGGCTGCTGTTAAAGCCCCAGGCTTTGGGGATCGCAGAAAGGCAATGTTGGAAGATATTGCGATCCTCACAGGAGGTAAAGTGATCTCTGAGGAAACAGGCATGAAGCTAGAAGATGCTAAGTTGGAATATCTTGGAAAGGCAGAAAAAATAACCATCGACAAGGACAATACAACCATTGTGAATGGCGCTGGTAAGAAAAGCGAGATTCAGGGTCGCGTGGGTCAGATCAAAGCACAGATCGATGTAACAACATCAGATTATGACAAAGAAAAATTACAAGAGCGTCTTGCAAAGCTTTCTGGTGGCGTAGCTATCCTTTACATAGGTGCTGCAACAGAAGTTGAAATGAAAGAAAAGAAAGATCGCGTTGACGATGCTTTACACGCAACTAGAGCTGCGGTTGAAGAAGGAATTGTACCGGGTGGTGGCGTAGCTTATATCCG
>JAYVBN010000276.1:0-6216 GCA_043750455.1 Bacteroidia bacterium
TCATATTTTTCATGTGATTACATATGGTAAGGGTTTAATGGGTGCTCATGGTTCGCAAGTGAGCCAGGAAGACCGATGGAGAATTGCCAAGTATGTTAAAGATTTGCAAAAGAATTGATATTTATCTATAAGAATATTCATACACATGATAGCTGACGAAAAATATATCTTCAAACCAGAAACAAAACGAAAGTTATTTATTCTGGGGGCCGTAGGATTTTTGCTTTTTGCCCTTGGTGTTTTCATGGCCATGTCGGGCGGAGGTCATGAGGCAGAGGGCGGTCATGCTTCTGTTGAGCTAACTAAAAATCTGGTGGCAAGTGCAGATCAAACAGCAGCATCAGAAGGACATGAAGCCGAAGCAGCTGAACATCACGGAAGCCCTGTTTGGTTGAAAAGGATTTATACTTCGCTTTGGCACAACAACGTATTCTTTGCAGGTATTGGTATCATTGGTTTGTTCTTCATAACTATTCAATATGCCGCGCAGGCGGGATGGTCGGCACCTATCAAAAGGATTCCTTTAGCAATAGGACATTGGATTCCGTTTGCCGGAATTTTGATGTTGGTATTATGGTTCGTGGTGAAGGCTGATGTATTCCATTGGACACACCCTGATCTGTATGTGAAAGGCGGTGCTGGCTACGATAAGATTATTGATGATAAAGGGGCATTTTTCTTTTGGCCATTGCCAGATGGCGGCTTTCCAATGTTCTACATTTTTAGAATGGTTGCTTTCTTTGGATTGTGGTACTTGTTCTTTGTTTGGATAAAGAAAGAAATGCTGGCCGAAGATGTTGATGGGTCTACTGCCCATTGGTACACTTCACGAAAGCTATCTGCTATTTTTCTTGTCATTTTTGGATACAGTTCCTCGATAGCAGCCTGGGATTGGGTAATGAGCATTGACACTCATTGGTTCAGCACTATGATGGGCTGGTATGTTTTTGCAAGTTGGTGGGTAACTGGGCTGGCCACCATCACACTTATTGTAGCAGGTTTGAAAAGTGCTGGCTATCTGAAGATGGTAACGTCCAATCACTTGCATGATTTAGGGAAATTTGTATTTGCCTTTAGCATATTTTGGACATACATCTGGTTTAGTCAATTCATGCTGATCTACTACGCCAACATTCCTGAAGAGACAGTTTATTTCATTACGCGCCTTAAGAACAATCCATACAGTTGGATATTTTATGCTAACCTTATTTTAAACTTTGTGCTTCCATTTCTGTTATTAATGACACGGGATGCCAAGAGGCATATGTCTATGCTCAAAGTGGTTTGCCCGATTGTTATTATGGGACATTGGTTTGATTTTTATAACATGATCACACCTGGCGTAATGAAAGGCCATGGTGGAGTAGGCTTCCTGGAAATCGGTCTAGGTTTGGTTTTTATGGCGGCTTTTCTGTTTGTTGTTTTGAATGCTCTTTCAAAAATTCAGTTGGTGGCAAAACACCACCCCTTTATGGAAGAGAGTTTAAATCATCACATTTAAGGTTTTAGATCGCAGTATTAAAAATTTAATAGTATGATGAGTTTGATAATTGGGTTAGGGGCAGTACTGGTGCTGGGTATCCTGTACATGATTTTTAGGATTGGAAACCTGGTTGGTTTAGTAAAGAATGAGGAAGAAGATATCGAATCAGGCAATAGCATCCACGGCTATTTATTCATGGTCTTCATCATTCTTGGGCTTGGATTATTTTTCTGGTACTCGTTCGCACACTTTAAGAGTTATACACTACCCGTAGCATCAGAACATGGAGTTGTTACTGATAATTTATTCTGGGTGACTATGGTTGTCATTGTTGTTGCCTTTGTTATTATCTCATTGGCTATGTTCTGGTTCATCTTCAAATACCGGTATGATAAAAACCGCAGAGCAGAGTATATAGCGGATAATCACATTCTGGAAATCGTTTGGACAATAGTTCCGGCTATTGTGCTTGCATTATTAATTTTTACCGGTCTAAAAGCGTGGAACGACATTACAGGCCCGGCCTCCAAAGAAGCTGAGGTAATTGAGCTTGTAGGACAACAGTTCGCCTGGACAGCTCGTTATCCAGGAACAAAAGATAATCTATTGGGTCATCATAATTATAAATTGATAGATGCGTCTAATGAGTTTGGACTAGATCTTACAGATAAGAATTCTTTTGATGATTTTAAATCATTGGAATTACATCTACCAAAAGGAAAAGAGGTTCTATTGAAGATTCGAGCAAAGGACGTGTTGCATAGTGTTTTCCTTCCTCACTTCCGCGTAAAGATGGATGCCGTACCTGGTATGTTAACCACATTTAAGTTTATTGCCACTAAAACCACTCAAGAGATGCGTGAAGAGACGGGCAATTCAAAATTCAATTATGAAATGGCCTGCACGGAAATCTGTGGAAAAGGTCACTTCTCAATGAGGTTTCTGGTGGTAGTTGATGAGCCTGAGGCTTTTGAGAAGTGGAAGGCTTCGCAAGAAGCATGGCTAAAGCTGAATCCTGAGTATATGAAGTATGTTCCTGCGGCTTTGCAAGAAGCGGCAATGATCAACGCAGGTATAGAAAGTAATACCAGTACAGCAGCACAAGCTACTGTCACCGCAGTTTCAATCTCTAACTAAGACATTTACATAACATGGCTACAATAGACATACAAGCACACACCGAAGTTCATCATGACGATCATGAGCATGAGCACGAACATCATGGTAATTTTTGGACGAACTATATTTTTTGTCAAGATCATAAAGTAATTGCAAAGCAGTTTCTGATCACGGGTATTTTCTGGGCACTTTTGGGTGGAATGCTGTCTGTTTTATTCCGTCTTCAGTTGGGCTTCCCAGAAGCTAATTTGGAATGGTTAAGGCCTATATTAGGCGGTTGGATCACAGCGGATGGAAAGATTGATACTGAGTTTTATCTGTCGCTGGTAACCATGCATGGAACAATCATGGTGTTCTTTGTGCTAACGGCCGGGTTAAGTGGAACCTTTAGTAACTTCCTTATACCCTTACAAGTTGGCGCCCGCGATATGGCATCAGGCTTCATGAATATGCTTTCGTACTGGTTCTTCTTTTTGTCTAGTGTAATCATGTTTACATCGCTGTTCCTGTCAACAGGGCCAGCCAGCGGGGGGTGGACTATCTATCCACCATTGAGTGCGCTTCCTCAAGCTATCGAGGGTTCTGGTCTTGGTATGACGCTTTGGTTGGTGGCCATGGCTTTGTTTATTGTGAGTAGTTTATTGGGTGGAATTAATTACATCACTACCATTATTAACATGCGCACGAAAGGAATGGCGTTCACCAAAATGCCATTGACAATTTGGGCGTTTTTCTTTACCGCTATTATTGGGGTGCTTTCTTTCCCTGTGCTTTTCTCAGCAGCATTACTTTTAATCTTCGACCGTAGCTTCGGAACGAGTTTCTTCTTGTCTGACATTTATATTGGCGGTGAAGCTTTACCTAATCAAGGCGGAAGCCCTGTTTTGTTCCAGCATTTATTTTGGTTTTTGGGGCACCCCGAAGTGTATATTGTGTTGTTACCTGCTTTAGGACTTTCCTCAGAAATTATTGCCACGAATTCGCGTAAGCCAATCTTTGGATACAAAGCGATGGTGGGTTCAATGTTGTTTATTGCCATCCTATCTTTTGTGGTATGGGCACATCATATGTTTGTAACAGGTATGAATCCATTCCTGGGATCAATCTTCACGCTCCTGACGTTGATCATTGCAGTGCCTTCGGCAGTTAAGATTTTTAACTATGTGGCCACGCTATGGAAAGGTAATATCATTTTCACACCGGCTATGTTATTTTCAATTGGCTTGGTTTCGTTCTTCTTAACCGGGGGTATCACTGGAATTTTCTTGGGCAATTCAGCAGTAGATATACAACTGCATGATACTTATTTTGTAGTGGCTCACTTCCACTTAGTAATGGGTAGTGCTTCTTTCTTTGGAATGATGGCAGGTGTTTATCATTGGTTCCCGAAAATGTTTGGCCGGATGATGGACTACAAATTGGGTCAACTGCACTTCTGGATAACTTTTGTAGGTGTTTATATGGTGTTCTTCCCTATGCACTACATCGGCATTGCAGGTTTCCCCCGCAGGTATTATTCATGGACGAACTTTGAGACCTTCAATTCTTTTGCCGACTTAAATATGTTGGTGAGTGCTGCGGCCATTCTTACCATGGTGGCACAGTTTATTTTCTTGTTCAACTTCTTCTATAGTATTTTTCGTGGCAAACCAGCACCGGCCAACCCTTGGAACTCTACTACACTTGAGTGGACAACACCTCGTAATCCACAACATGGTAACTGGCCTGGGGAAATACCTACGGTTTATCGCTGGCCTTATGATTACAGCAAGCCTGGCTCTAAAGAAGATTTTATACCACAACACATTCCTTATTCTGAAACACCAGAATCAAATCTTCCGCACGAGAATGATTTGATCAAGCTGGAAATGGGTGACGATGCCATTGTAGTAGAAAACAAGAAACACTAAGTTTATCGACCTTCGTCCATTGGACTCAACAGCGATCAGAAGATTCAACAGGCTTTGCTTGTCAACTTTGATCGCTGTTTACTTTTTAATTCTTGTTGGAGGAATCGTACGAAGCACTGGTTCTGGCATGGGTTGCCCGGATTGGCCTAAATGTTTTGGACAATGGGTTCCACCTACTTCAGTTGAGCAACTGCCAAAGAATTATAAGGAAGTTTATTCTGCCCATCGCGACAAGAAGAACCAAAAATTTGCGAACTATCTCAGCTTAATTGGGCTTGAAGAAACCGCCACTAAGATCAGAGGAGACAAGGCGATTCTTCAGGAAGCAGACTTTAATCCAACAAAAACATGGGTGGAATATATTAATCGTTTGATCGGTGTTGTAATTGGCGGCTTTATCATTCTTTTATTCTGGCGGTCACGACAATTCAGGAAAACAGTACCCTCGCTTTTTCTTTATTCAACCCTCACGTTAGTTGCCGTGATCATACAGGGATGGTTTGGTTCGATTGTCGTATCAACAAATCTTACAACCTGGACGATAACCGTCCACATGCTTGTGGCATTGTTGATCGTGGCTTTTTTGGTGTTTCTTTACCATGTGAGCAGTCAGGTTGAAACAAGTAAAATGGAGGTTTCAACAAGATTAAAAATACTTCTCGTGAGCAGTATAAGTGTCCTTCTCATCCAGATAGTTTTGGGCACAAAAGTAAGGGAGGGTATTGATATTATAGCTTCAGTTTTGGCTGACCGCAACAGATGGATTGAGCAGCTTGGGCTTGAGTTTCTGGTACACCGGTCGTTTTCATTGGTGGTGCTGCTGATCAACGTACTTTTAGTACTTAAATTAGGGAAAACTAGTTACGATAAAGCTTTATCACGAAACCTAATAATCTTAATTTTAGGCACTTTATTGACAGGGGCAGGTATGGGTTATCTTGGCGTTTTGCCGGTTCTTCAGCCTGTTCATCTTTTGTTGGCAACAGTTACTTTTGGAGCACAGTTGCTACTGATTTTTAAACTGAACAGAAGAAGTAAAGTGGCGTTAAGTAGTTAGTAATTATGGTATCAGAACAACTCGAAAGTTTATCAGGTGTATCATTGGCAAGTGCCAAAGCCAGAGCTTTTATCGAATTGCTGAAAGTAAGGTTATCTATGTTGGTAGCTTTCTCATGTGCTTTCGGATATGGATTGGCTACGCAAGGTAGAATTGATTGGATCGTGTTAAGCATGATCACATTAGGAGGTTTTTTATTATCAGGTGCTTCCGTTACGATCAATCAGATCATTGAGAAAGACTTGGATAAACTGATGATACGGACCATGAACCGTCCGTTGCCCACCTCGAGGTTGACAGTTCAGGAGGCTATGATTTTTGCGTTGATCTGTATGACCGTAAGCATAAGTATATTATGGGTCTATACAAATCCATTGACCGTAACGCTTTCGCTGGTATCGATGGTGCTTTATAGTTTTGTTTATACACCTCTAAAAAGAGTTGGGCCTATTGCCGTATTTGTGGGGGCTATACCGGGCG
Organism: Bacteroidia bacterium; assembly: GCA_043750455.1. Taxonomy (GTDB): domain Bacteria; phylum Bacteroidota; class Bacteroidia; order Cytophagales; family Cyclobacteriaceae; genus ELB16-189. Next base: position 6,050 of record JAYVBN010000276.1, read on the forward strand.
CGTTGCCACCACTCTTAGGTTGGATAGCAGCGACCGGAACAATATCTCATGAGGCTATGATCATTTTTGGAATTCAGTTCATCTGGCAGTTTCCTCACTTCTGGGCGATAGCCTGGGTATCGGATGACGATTATAGAAAAGCTGGATTTAAACTTCTTCCCTCTGGT
>JAYVBN010000277.1:0-5347 GCA_043750455.1 Bacteroidia bacterium
ATCGGTATCACATCTTTGCAGTGGAGCCACTCTTCTGGCACCATGGCTATGCAATTTAGTATCTACATCTTCTCCTGTTTTGCAAAACAAAGGATAGGAGGTGTCGCCCAATGCAAGAACACTGTAATTAAGTTTGTCAAGTTGAAGTGGGTTCTCGTGGATGTACTGATAAAATTTCTTAGCCGCAGCAGGAGGCTCTCCTTCTCCATGAGTGCTGATCACCGCTAAAAAGTATTCCTCCTTTTGAAGATCAGTCAAACGATATTGATCGAGACTTGCCAGCTTCACACTTATTCCTGCCTTCTTTGCACGAGACGCAAAATCACCAGCTAATTTTTTAGCGTTTCCTGTTTCCGTACCGAATGCTATAGTCACCTTTCCAACAGTAGGCTTAGCTGTCTCCAGGTTGGATGAATCCGTTGAAATGAGCCCGGACAAATAACCATTTATCCATATTATTTCTTCCTTGGTCAGGTTATGAACAAGTTGCAGAAGATCATTAAGTTTTGTCTCTGTGAGCATACTATCAATTCAATTTTTCAGAAGGTGAAAGATTCCCTAAAGGCATAAAATAGTTTTCCGAACTCATGCTATTCTCCATCCATTGAAACTGGTTATACAAGCCAACTACGCGGCCAATGATAGCAAGAGTTGGCGAAGCAAATTGTGGGGCATTGTTAGCATCAAATTCAGTGAGCTTGTAGATGTGAACTTTTTGGAAAGGCGTGGTTGCCTGCTCTATCACTGCCAATTCTCTATCCAAAGAAATTTTATTCGATAACAGTTTGGTCACAACCGTCTTTAATACATCGGAAGACATATAAAATACCAGCGTGTCATTAGTGGTGGCCAACTCGTTCCATAGAACAGAGCTGATCGTGTCAGGGTCATAGCAATTCAGGAAACGAACAGAGGTGGAATATCCCCTGGCCGTAAGCGGGATGCCCGCATAGGCAGCCGCACCAGATGCTGCGGTAACACCTGGAATGATTTCGTATGGAATGCTGTGTTCGACTAATGTTTTTAATTCATCGAGAATATTTGAGAAGAAAGATACATCACCTCCTTTCAATCGTAACACTAACTTATTTTGCAAGGCGTGTTCAACTAACAATTCATTTATCGTTTTCTGCGAAGTTGATTCCTCGCTACCACCTTGCTTGCCAACGTAAAGAATTGCTGCACCATCTTTTATGTTGTTGGTGAATAATTCCTGACTTACCAATCGATCTGTAATGATCACGTCTGCCTCCTTTATATATCGCAAAGCCTTCACAGTTATAAGGTCAGGATCGCCAGGGCCAGCACCAGCGAGAATCACTTTTCCTTTCACTTTACTAGGAGTCGTAGATTTCATGTAGCTTTTAAATACCCTCAAATCTTAGCTTTCAAGGACATTTGCTGTCAAAATTAACAATAATCTATTATTTTGGTAGACTTAATAGACAAAAGATTGTATTTTAAGAAATTAATAACAATTGCAATCGTTAAAGCTACCGACCGTAAGTAAACAATTGAGCAAATTAGAAAGGCCGGAACCGATATGCCTACCGATTCTTCAGACTTTCAAGGTTTATGTTGGATTCAGATTATGACTCTGCTGTGCTAATTCATTTGTTTCGTATTTTCAAACTTTTCTGGCCAACAGAGTAGCTAGATTATTATCAAAAACCAAAAACGGAAATTCAACTCGGGAATAAAACTAAAATGTCAAGTATGAATAACAAACTGATTTTAATGGAACAAACTATGCGTTGGTTTGGACCTAATGACCCTGTAAGCCTTCAAGACATAAGACAGGCTGGTTGCACTGGAGTAGTGACCGCTCTGCATCATGTGCCGGTTGGTGAAGTCTGGACCACAGAAGAAATTCTTAAACGAAAAAAAACAATTGAAGACGCTGGCCTTACCTGGACAGTGATTGAAAGTCTGCCTGTGCATGAAGAGATTAAGAAACACTCAGGTCAATATGAATTCTACATCAAAAATTATAAGGAGAGTTTACGCAACGTTGCTGCTGCCGGACTGAAAGTGGTTACTTACAACTTTATGCCCATTCTGGATTGGATGCGCACCGATCCTTTTCATACGTTGGAGGATGGAAGCAAGGCTTTACGTTTTGAGAAAGCAGCCTTCATTGCATTTGATCTTTTTTTATTGAAGCGACCCGGAGCTGAAAAGGATTATACAAAAGAAGAAATAGCAAAAGCTGAAAAGCGTTTTCAAACGCTAACCGCTGCCGAAAAAGAAACGCTGTATGGTAATGCCTTACTCGGCTTACCGGGTAGCGATGAGCGTTTTACTGAAGCACAGATTCTGTCAGCATTAAAAACGTATGAGCATATAGATGCTGCAAAGCTCAAACAACATCTGTTTTATTTTTTACAACAGGTTGTTCCTGTAGCGGAAGAAGCTGGACTTAAGATGGCGATTCACCCGGATGATCCTCCATATCATATCCTTGGATTGCCGCGTGTCGTAAGTACAGAAAAAGACGCGAAGGAATTATTGGAGGCAGCCCCCTCTCCCGCCAATGGACTTTGTTTTTGTACCGGATCATTTGGCGTTCGTCCTGACAATGATTTAACAGGTATGATCAAGCGACTGGGAAATCATATTCACTTCCTTCACTTACGCAACACCAAACGGGATGCCGAAGGAAATTTTTATGAAGCCAATCATTTGGATGGCGACACAGACATGGCTGCAGTAGTAAAAGAAATTGTGGCGTTGATGAAACGCACTGGAAACTCAATACCCATGCGCCCCGATCACGGACATCAGATGCTGGATGATTTGAAAAAGAAAACGTATCCTGGCTATTCAGCGATAGGAAGGCTGAGAGGTTTAGCTGAGTTGCGTGGACTTGAGTTGGGGATTGCGAGGTTTAGTTAAGGGCAAATTGCTTAACGAGTCGAACCAGATTCAGAAGAATTGAAATGAGAGCTCAAAACGGAAGACGCGCAACTAAAAATTGAAATGTCATTCCGGGGACGTGAAAGATATTCGACAACGTGATAAAATCTATTTGTCCCGGAATCCCCAGGGAAGGCTCACCAAATCTCGTTTCATAGTTTCTGCACCAACTTATCGGGATTGCGGGTACTGGTTAATTATTACTTTCGCTTCGCTCTTTTAATATCAGGCAGTCCCGCAATGACACTTCACAGAAAGGCTATTTCACATACGGCTCAATCGCTGCAATAGATCCATCAGCATGGTGCGTAAGTTCTGTTACCTTAACACTTCTCAAATGAGTTTTACCACCAGACAAAATACTGTCGTGATAAAATAAATACCACTTGCCTTTGATCTCCAAAATGGAATGATGGTTCGTCCAGCCAATTACCGGGTTTAAAACAACTCCTTGATAAGTGAATGGTCCGTAAGGACTATCCCCGGTTGCGTAGCATATAAAATGAGTGTCACCTGTTGAGTATGAGAAATAATATTTGCCATTATACTTATGCATCCATGATGCTTCAAAGAAACGTCTGTCGTGGTCTTTGCCTAACAATTCCTTACCGTCCTTATCAAGGATCTTTACTTCTTTAACAGCTTCGGCAAAACCAATCATATTCTTATTCATTTTCGCCACTCGAGGACTAATCGCTGGCTCTTCATCTTTTTGCAAGTCCGTTTTAGAGCCATCGGCTTCATACTTGCCAGTTGCCCATCGCTGAAGCTGACCACCCCAGATTCCTCCGAAGTACATATAAGAACTTCCATCTGTATCGGTAAAGACTGCAGGATCAATGCTATAACTTCCTTCAATGGGTTTTGGCTCAGCTTTGAATGGTCCAACAGGTGAAGAACTTGTCGCCACTCCTATCTTAAACACATCCAACTTATCCTTTGCAGGGAAATACAAATAATACTTTCCATTCGCGAAAGCAGCATCTGGTGCCCATAGTTGTCTTCCTACCCAGGGAATATCTTTTTTATCTAAAGCCACTCCGTTGTCCTTCGTCTCACCTGTTACACTATCCATGGACAGAATATGATAATCACTCATATCAAAATGAGCACCACTATCATCCTCTTTTACACCCGACTCAATATCATGCGAAGGATAAATGTAAATCTTGCCTTCAAATATATGAGCAGATGGGTCTGCTGTATAAATGTGGGTAACCAATGGCTCTGAGATAGGTTTGGGTTTTTGCTCCACAGAATCTTTGACAGGAGCTTCTGTCTGATTCTCTGGTTTATTGCTTTGACAGGCTAAGAAAAATAAAGATCCAGCGAAGATTAGTACTATCGATTTGTATGGTAGTTGCATAATTAAATTTTTTAATGGCACTAAATATAACTCAAGCTGGTAGTTATGCCAAATTGGATGGAGCTGTTTTCTTTTACCCACCCTTTCTCTATTTTTATATATCCCTCTTAGCCAACCTTAATTATGAAAGTAAATCTATTGTTAATTTTCTGTTTCCTGAGTAGTGAAGCCTTTTCACAAGGAGAGATATCAAATCCGGCATATAATGTTGGGCCACATCCGGAATCTCTCGCCTTGCCCTCTCAGTCCAACCGCAATAATGGTGTCATTAATAGTGGGGCCATTGATTATAATCATTATGATTTAAATCAGAATTCTTACTCGGGTGGGAAGCGCGATATTGCTGAACTTGATGGTGTCATTCCCACTAGCGAGAAGTATAGTTATAAGGAGTTTATTGATGGAAATCTAATTTACGGTTCCGGAAATCAATCGCAGGTAGTAAAAATGAATTACCACCTGCTATATAGAGAGATGCAATTTATAGATGAGAAAGGTGATACCTTATTTATCACCAACACCGATTCAATTGCTTTTGTCCGGTTCGATAAAACACTTTACATGCATTCTTACCAAAGCGGCTATTACAAAATCCTAAGTGGCAACGACCATATAAAGCTGTGCTCACAGCAAAAACTGAAACTGCATGCGGAACGTTTCGCTTCAAGCAAAACCTATAATATTCCCTATCAACACCTGGTTCTTTCAAAGAAGGAAGACTATTATCTGGTTGACAAAGAGGTAACATATGAAGCAACGAAAACTGGTTTTCAAAATGCCTTTCCTAAATTCAAACAACAAATAGAAATTTACCTTCAACAAATGGCTCGTAAAAGAACACCTATTAAATTTTACAAGGAAGCCGATCTGATAGCCTTATTAAATTTTTGCACCTCATTGTTGTAAGAAACGCTGGCGAAGACCCTAAAATTTTCCGCGTATGTCTCCATTAACAAGAAAGTTTCCGTTTTCCTCTACAAGCATATTAATACGACTAGTTTCCAATTTGTCACGAGAATAGAAGATCACGTTTACCTCATAAGGGCCAATCCCATCTTTTATATC
>JAYVBN010000278.1:0-2303 GCA_043750455.1 Bacteroidia bacterium
AGCCCATGCCGATTTTTCTGTTGTTTTTAAATCAAGGCGACTAAAGTTAATTCCCCAGTTGGTAATTCCTTTTTTAAACCGAATGCTTTTAAAAGGAATTGCGGCTTCAAATACCCACATATCCTCATAATTTTTTACGGAAGAAACCCATTTGTTATCCCAACTTAAATCAGCCTTACCTCCTTCGTACATGATGCCGTCCCATTGGGCTCCTGCTGCATTGGCACCAAATGTGAAACCATTAGTCTGATCATCGAACGGATCCATGAAAAATAAAAAATTATCATTCTTACCAAAAGCAAAGTCGCGCCTCAGCGATTCCACCATGTAAGGCCCTGGCAATAAATGATGACAAATAGCCAACAAATAGAGATGTTGGTCATCATAGGTCATTCTCACCTCAGTCTTTACTTTGGCAAAACTAGTGTCCATTGGAAGCACAGCAAAAAAATCTTTTGCTACATCTGTATGACCCCACGCTTCATCATCTATGGCACCATCCACTTTTACTGGAAATGATGTCTTTCTGATTTCAAGCTTATAGCGCTCGTTTTTCTTTTGGGCAGAAAGTGAAATGCAAAAGAGACAACAGAAAAAAAAAGAAACAATTCTCAATGGGCGACAGATGAGGAATTAAACATTTTTAAAATTAGCGGAATATTTAATAGGCGCATTAAATTCAGCCAGATGTTTAATCCATATACCAAGGTTATTATGCCAATGGTCAATTAAGGCCCTTGAAGTGTGAACGTGAGTACGTGATAATGCCTAGTCAGAAAAACTCACTATGCCTTTTTGTAAAAATCCATTTTAGTTTCTTTGGCGCCCAAAGACTGAAGATAGGCCACCACCGCTTTTGACTCTTCACCACCCTTGAACGCATGATGTAACATGGTAAATCCATGGGGACCTTTCGAGTTTAGCAATTGGGGATTTGAAGTGAGTACATGTTTAACGATGTCGAGGTGCCCCAACATAGAAGCCAGATAAATATTATAACGCGCTCCTTTTCCTAATAGATAAGCAGCGATTTCCCTGTTTCCTACATGGCCAGCTGCCTCAATGCCACTTTCATAATCCCCTCCACCCCAATCGTATGAAACATGCAACAGTAAATTATCATTCTCCAACATTTCTCTTACCCGCTCAAATTTTCCATGAGAAACCGCGACAAATTCTTTAACAATCTCCAGTTTAATCTGAGCCGGTCTTTCAGGTTCCTGGTTTTGCGCTTTTAGTAGCGATGCTGGCAAAAAAAGGGCGGCTGTGCCCGCGATAGTACTCTTAATAAATTTGCTGCGGTTTAGTACAGTTTCCATAAGACAATGTTTTTGTAGTGACAACGGAAGGTAAGAAATTCAGGCATTAAAATTCTTTGAACGGCTAATGCAGAAAGACAGTGGCCGTAACTTGGGTTGCGCACCTTGTCTTTAAAATTTACTTTTGGGCTTTATTCAAAAATCATGTTTAACGATCCTGAATTAAGCGGTAAATACCTTGGCACCATTTCAAAAGACTTTGTTAAGGTGGCAGATTCCTTAAAAGAGGCTTCTTATCAAATCAAGAAAGCAGGTTTTGATTTTCCCATATTCCCTATCTCGAAAGATGAATTGCCCATCGGTCAACTGCTTATTGATAAATATCAGGCGGATGGAGATTGGAATTATTATGCTTCCTTTTTAGATGAGTTTGTTCAGCGCGAACTGGTAGGCAAGGATAAGCAGGAAGATTTCAAAAGCACTTACAAAGACCCGGATGAGTTCTGTTGCCTGTTTGTGGTGGATAAAGAATTTACCCGATTTGTTTTTATTCCGTTTCCTGAAGACTGAAGAATTAAAATTTAAAATGATCCCATCCCTGAGCGCTCAATGGCACCATAGTACCCAGCTTTGATTGCATAAAATTTTGCTTCGGATCTTCGTGCACGTAACCAATGAACTGAATATCTGCATGATTTTTAACTTTTTCAAAATCAGCTTGTTTGATCGTGAATAGTAATTCATAATCTTCTCCACCGTTTAATGCGCAAGTAACAGGATCGACTTTGAATTCTAAAGCAGCTGTATCAAACGTTTCGTTGTCAATCGGAATTTTATCTTCATAAATCCGTACGCCAACATTTGATTGGCTACTGAGATGAAGCAACTCCGATAGACAATGAAACCTTTGATACGGCTGCGTTAGAATTTAAAGTAGACCCCGTTACGTGTGCATTAAACGGTGGAGAGGATTATGAATTACTGTTCACCATCAGGCAAGCAGACTTTGAAAAAGTAAAAAACCATGCAGACATACAGTTCATC
>JAYVBN010000279.1:0-4268 GCA_043750455.1 Bacteroidia bacterium
CCTTCAACAACTTATCAACGTGAATTTGTGAATAAAAATTTAGATCGGATCAAATGTTTTCAACTTAAAACGCGTAGCGTCATCAAACATATTTTACCAAGTTTACTAATCATCTCATTTTCAAACTGATCATAAAAAAGTTTAAACTAAACTTTAGGTAGAAAGTGTTCCTACCATTTCATTCCTTTCAAACCCCAAACATTTTGATTTACTTTAGCCCTTTCAAATCAGAATTAATCTTGACTCCAAGCCAGATATATCAGCAATGCATTGATAAGCAGAGAGTAGTAGTTACCGGAAACGGTAGTCGCTTTATCTCCTTGTTGATCCAGCATGTACTTAAACAGTATAACCGAAAATTTGATTATGCATCTGATGGTCAGGAGCCTGTGATTCATAAAGGTTCTCCCACCATAGTCATTCAGGCATCACTTCAATTGCTTGATTATAAACATCATATTGGCATTCTCAGCGATATTGCTTCAGGAATAGATGCAAAGGCAATTGAGCAATTTGCAGACGCAACTCCAAAAGGAGGCACACTGATTTACCAGGAAAGTGATCCAAAGGTGAAGGCAATTGGCTCAAAAGAGCGCGCTGATATTCAGACCATTCCTTACAAACGATATCAGCACGAAGTGCAAAATGGTATAACCATTCTCATCAGCAGTACCAACGAGAAGATTCCTGTCAAGCTTTCAGGCGATTTACATTTGCAATATGTAAGTGCCAGCAAAGAAATCTTGAAAAAGCTAGGCATAACATCTGGTCAGTTTTACAGAGCGATTGGAAACTTCGAATTTAATTAGTGCCTGTCTATAAAGTCAATAATAGAACGCAGATGACGCTGATAATTATGATAAAATATGATTTTTTTGTAAAAATCTTAACAATCTGCGTCATCTGCGTTCTATTGAATTTTGCATTTATGCGACATAATGGACAGACACTAATTAGCCCGTCTTACATCTGACGATTTAGGTTCATCAAAATCATCCACGCATACTTACAATCATTCATGAAATTAAACCTGAAAGTGCCACTTTGCTTTTTTGATCTGGAGACTACCGGCACCAACATTACCCAAGACCGCATAATAGAGATTGCTGTGATCAAAGTATTGCCCGGTGGAGAGATGCAACGAAAAACTAACCTGGTCAACCCTACTATTCCTATTCCTGAAGAGTCAACAGCCATTCATGGTATTGGGAATGAGGATGTAAAAGACAAACCTACTTTCAAAGATTTAGCGAAGGACTATGCAAAGTTTTTTGAAGGCTGCGACCTTTCAGGGTTTAATATCTTGAAATTTGATGTTCCTGTTTTGGTGGAGGAATTCTTACGAGCTGGTGTGGACTTTGATTATTCCAGGAAGAAGATCATCGACTCTCAAAAGATTTTTCACTTGATGGAGAAGCGAAACCTTTCTGCCGCTTACCAGTTCTATTGTCAAAAGGAGTTGAAAGATTCTCATACGGCAGAAGCCGATACAGAAGCCTGCATGGAAGTTTTATTTGCACAGGTGGAGCGATATGAAAACCAATCCGTGGTTGATGGTTTGCATAAACCCCTGGGGACAATTCGAAATGATATGGAGGAGCTCAACAAACTTACCTCTTCAGAAATTATTGATCTGGCCGGAAGAATGATACGAAACAATAAGGGTGAGGCTATCTTTAATTTTGGCAAGCATCGAAGCAAAGCCGTGCTTACGGTTTTTAAAGAAGAGCCTGGTTATTATGACTGGATGATGAATAACGATTTTGCTTTAGACACTAAACGAAAACTTACTGAGATAAAGTTAAGTGTATTGAAATTGAGATAGTTATGGAATACTTTGTTGATTCACTTTCGGTTAGAAGGGATAGTAATCTATTAATTCCATAGGAATTAAGTATATTTGCGAGTAACATTTAAAGAATACAGATGACTTTTGATCAGATTAAGTCACAACTCAAAGGTTTAGATGCGTCAGAAGGCCTCTCCTGGGTTGGGACTCAATTTAAGGCAAGTGCAAAATTCTCTTCCGCTTTGGGCATAGAAGATCAGGTAATCACGCATTTGATTGCTCGCCAATACCTTGCTATTGAGATTTTTACATTAGATACGGGCAGACTTTTCCAAGAAACATATGATCTGCTGGATCTTACAAGGTCCAAGTATAAAATCAACATAAAGACATTTTTTCCCAACGATCGAAAAGTAGAACAACTCGTATCTACAAAAGGTCCGAACAGCTTTTACAACTCAGTTGAAAATCGGAAAGAATGCTGTTTTATAAGGAAAGTTGAACCTCTAAAACGAGCACTTGAAGAGACTGCCGTTTGGATAACGGGCATTCGGGCAGAGCAGTCTGCCAACAGAGGCCAAATGGAATTGGTGGAGTGGGACGATCAGCACAAAGTCGTAAAATATAATCCTTTGTTGAATTGGTCTGAGCAAGAAGTTTTGAAATTTGTGGAAGAAAATAAAGTGCCTGTAAATACCCTTCACAAGAAAGGTTTTCCCAGCATTGGTTGTGCACCATGTACGCGGGCAATTGCAGAGGGTGAAGATCCGCGGGCAGGCAGATGGTGGTGGGAAGCAACCAGTAAAGAGTGCGGCTTACATGAAACGAAAGAAGAAGTGAAAGTGAAATAAAGAGAGATGAAGGCGAATTCTAAAATTTTTCCTAGAGAACTTGAAGACGAGGCTATCTACATTATGCGTGAGGCAGCAGCTCAATTTGAAAAGCCAGCGATATTGTTTTCGGGTGGCAAAGATTCTATCACGTTGGTGAGGCTTGCGCAAAAAGCTTTTTATCCCGGTAAGGTGCCGTTTCCTTTGGTACATGTTGATACCGGACACAATTTTCCTGAGACCATTACATTCCGCGATTGGCTGGTGGAATCAACTGGTCTTGACTTGATAGTTGCTAATGTCCAGGATGATATTGATGCCAAACGCGTAACAGAAGAAAAAGGCAAATACGCTAGTCGCAATGCCTTGCAAACAGTTACGCTGCTGCGTGTTATCGAAGAAAATAAATTTGACGCATGCCTGGGCGGGGCAAGACGCGATGAAGAAAAGGCAAGGGCAAAGGAGCGAATCTTTTCAGTGCGTGATGAGTTTGGTCAGTGGGATGCAAAAAACCAACGACCCGAATTATTTGATTACTTGAATGGGCGAATCAAGCCAGGAGAAAATGTTAGGGTCTTCCCTATTTCTAACTGGACAGAGTTAGATGTGTGGAACTATATACGCGAAGAAGAACTTGCCATCCCCTCGATCTATTTTTCTCACGAGCGTGATATCGTTGTACGCGATGGGGTATTGTGGCCTGTATCCGATTTCATTTATCGCGATGAGGATGAAGAAATAGTTAAAAAGAATGTGCGCTTTAGAACGGTTGGTGATATGTCTTGTACTGCGGCAGTAGCTTCCGATGCTGATTCAATTGACATCATCATTGATGAAATATTAGGGGCAACACTTTCTGAAAGAGGAACACGCCTTGACGACCAACGGGCAGAAGCTGCCATGGAGACGAGGAAGGTTAGTGGGTATTTTTAACCAGGCATCAGGACTTAGGTATTAGAAGGGCGAAGCGAGTCTGGAATTTTCAAATCTTCAAATCATTTAATTTTCAAATCAAAATAATGGAAGTTTTAAGGATAGCAACAGCAGGAAGTGTAGACGATGGCAAGAGTACATTGATCGGAAGGCTTTTGTACGAAACAAAATCTATCCCCACAGATAAACTGGAAGCCATTCAACGAGCCAGTGATCGTAAAGGCATTGACTTTCTGGATTTATCTTTATTGACCGATGGATTAATAGCGGAACGCGAGCAGGGAATCACCATTGATGTCGCTCATATATACTTTAGCACGGACAAGCGGAAGTTCATCATTGCCGATTCACCAGGACACGTAGAATACACCCGTAACATGATCACTGGGGCTTCTCATGCCGATGTGTCGATCATTCTGGTGGATGTGAGAAATGGAATTCTTGATCAAACGCATCGACATTATTTTATTGCCAATCTTCTGCGTATTCCCAATGTGATTGTCTGTATCAATAAAATGGACTTGGCTGGTTACGATGAAAGTAGGTTCAATGCTCTTAAAGAAGAATTTCTGACGTTTGCCGCAAAGATTAAATTTGCTGAACAAGAAATTCAATTTGTACCGGTGAGTTCTTTGCATGGTGAAAATATCACTTCCCAGTCTTCTAAAATGCATTGGTATAAAGGTCAACCCCTGCTGGCAATTTTAGAAAGCATG
>JAYVBN010000280.1:0-11809 GCA_043750455.1 Bacteroidia bacterium
ATCATTTCAATCGCTTGCATTTTAGTTTTAATGCCGCCTGATGCTTTTATGCCAACACCGGGAACGATAGAAGATTTTATCAAACGTATATGTTCAACAGTTGCGCCAGCGGGTGCAAAGCCTGTTGATGTCTTCACAAAGTCTACGCCCGCATCACAACAGATTTTTGTTGCGGTCACGATTTCATCAGAAGTAAGATAAGCCGTTTCAATAATCACTTTAATTATTTTTTGATGGTCATGTGCAAGCTTGCTGCACTTCGCTATTTCAATTTTAGTCCAGGGTATTCCTGTTTTAAATGAACTGATATTCCACACCACATCTACTTCATCGGCACCATTGTCGATGGCACGCTTCATTTCATCAAGTTTAGTTTCTGTCATGTTGTAGCCCAAAGGAAATCCGGCAACGGTGACGAGTATAATATTTTCACTTCCCATCTCACGCTTTGCGCGCTTCACCCAAAAAGGTGGTACGCATATTCCTAGAAAGTTATATTGCCTTGCTTCCACCACTAACTGATCAATGTCTTTGATCGTGAGCGTTGGACTTAAGTTGGTGTGCTCAATGAAGTGCGCAAGATCCATGGCTGATTTCTTTTATTGAGAACGAAATTAGTTTTTCTAACTCGCAATTAACAGCAGGGCTATTTTGCCATCTGATGGGCAATCTCAATTCTGGTACGGCTACCGTTCTGAAAGTCTGTTTCCATGGTACCTGAAAGCCGCCTTAAAAGAATTTCAATAAGGTGAAGTCCAAAGCCATGTGCAGTTTCGACCGAGCTATATCCAGCCCTGCCGGAACCATTGTCCTCTACCATGAGAATGATTTTATCTGGCGTATTGGTGAGCAGTACCGTTAGTCGTGGAGAAATAATTCCAGTAAACCCGTGTTTAATTGAATTGGCAACCAATTCATTCACCATAAGGCCAATGGAAATAGCTGTTTCAATTTCCACCTTAACCAAGGCAATGTTGATGTGTTTTTCAATTCTCATTTCTTGCGGAAAGGTTGATAGAATATTTTCAACCAGGCTTCCTAAAAAACTTTGAAGGTCAACCGAACTCATGTTTTCGTGTTGATACAATTTTTGATGAATGAGTGCAATCGACATAATCCGTGAACGTGTTTTCTCCAGTTCACGAGCCACCTCAGCATTGGCTACCTGCGTGGATTGTAAATTAATCAGGCTGGCAATCAACTGGAGATTGTTTTTGACACGGTGATGTACCTCTTGCATCAATACCATTTGCTCTTTGTTAGCACTGTCCAGTGCTTGATTTTTCTTTTTGATCTTATTCCTTTGTCTGGCGAACAAAGCAATAAATGCGATAGATGTTAACGTGACAATAGCCAACGACTGGATGGTCACGTTTTTGTTTTCCAATACTAATTCTTTTTTCTCGTTCGCAATTTTCAGAAGTTCAAGCTCACGTTCTTTCTTCGAAGTTTTATACTGGGCCAACAGTCGCGTAAGGTTAAGAGCTGTTTCCAGACGTGCCAGACTATCTGCCAGGTTTGTATATTGATTTTGAAAGGAAAAAGCTTTTTTATAATCTCCCGTGAGTGAATAAAGTTTGGTTGCACTTTTGTATAAATTTCTTCGGTGAGCCATCGATACCTCATTGGCCAATACAATCCCAGTTTGAATTTGGTCTTCTGCTTCTGCAAACCTTCCCATTTTCATATAGGTATCGGCCAATCTTCGATGCAACCCTGCTATGGTAATCCGATTGTTGCACGTCACATTCATTTTCATGGCAATGTTGTAGTTGCGTAATGCTGAATCAAGCTGGCCAAAACGGAAATAGGTATCACCCAATAATTCATAGGTGTATAAGATATTCAATCGGGTATCTTTACTAAATCCCAGTTTTGCCTTGCGGTGATAATAAAGGCTGGAGTCTTTCATATTGGCCTCCTTATAGTTAACTCCAGCAAAGTCCCACTGTGAACGCAAGCCTAATTTTTCCCTAAGGGTACATGATTTCACATAATATCGGGCGGCAGACAAATAATCATTTAACTGGTTGCTTGCCATGGCCAGGTTAAGGTAAGTTTCAGAGGCCGCAATCTGTTTATCCTCTTTCAATTGCCTTCCAAGTACCTTGAGGTTATCAGAAATTTTTTCGCGGTAATAAAGACTATCCGAAAAAAAATTGCCCATTCCCGGAAAATCCGCCAACTCTGTTTCCGTCTGCAACACTTCGTTGCTTTCCTCTAATTTTAAAATGTACTCAACCGCTTTTCGATAATCGCCTTTTCGATGATACATTAAAGAAATATCCCGCAAATTCCATCTTGCTCCTTCTTTGTTGTTTGACTTTTGATAAACAGAGAGGGATTGCTGAAAATAGTAAATGGCAGAATCGTAATACGCCTGGTAATAAAAGCAATTGCCAATCAAGTTGGCTGCTTTAGCCCAACTGGCGGAATCATTTGCTTGCTGTGAAAATTTCATTCCTTGCTTCAGGCACATCACCGCTTTGTCATACTCGCCATCGTACCAATGTGTTTTGGCTAAAATGGTTAGGGCCCGTCCTTTGCATGATTGGCACGTTGAGCTAGCAGAGACTCTGTTTAATTCAGCAATGGTGGACTTGGATTTCGGAAAATCTATCTCCATCATTTCCTCCGTTTTATCAATGTCTTGAAGTATGGAAAGGCTATCGGATTGAGCAATGGATTCCATTACCGATAGGTGAATCAGAAGGAAGATAATTAGTCGTTTGAATTTTTTTGGAACCTCCCTCATCCTAGATTAAAAATTGATGGTCGGCCAAAATAATTTATTAAGATGAATATTACTATTTACAGTATACTATTCCCTGGTTCAATTAGGAATAATTACTTAAACAAGATTAGTCCAATTGGCCGACACGGCTATCTGCAAAAAATTGACGGTACATCATCATAGACTATAGCTACGGGCAAGTTACTTCCCCATCACAAACAAATGCTGCCCCTTCACCGATTCAATTCTTCCTGGACCTAGCGTATTTTTGCTCCAGGCCATAGACATTTTTAAGGAAGTATCTGTTATCTCTTGCAGTTGCACTGTTATGCCATCACTTCGCGAAAAGCCAGTGGCGTTAGCATCCGTGAACGACCAAGTGCTGCTGGCAGGCCACACCACTCCCCCATTTGTTGTTGAGAAACTAGTGGAGGTGAAGGTTATATTAAAGCTTTTGAAAAGCGCAGATTGATCAACGCCATCCACTGTAACCGAGCCAACTTTCCATTGGCTGGCCGTGAGTTTAGCTGTCGTAAGTTCTGCCGCTGTCTTTTCTGGTGCAGGGTCATCGCCTCCACCCGAACCACAACTCATAAACTGTGAACATGCTACCAGGAAGGCAATTGCAATAACGGAGCGAATGATTGTGGGAAAATTATATGTGAGTTTCATATGTTTCGAATTTAAAATTCAATTAGTTTATTTATCATCTGGGCTTTTGAAACGTCTTTGCGAGCACCTGAGTGGGATTTGCGCAGTAGGGCGAAGCAATCTACTAATCGGGGGATCGCTTCGTCCTCCGCTCTTTCCTTCGCTGGTACCTGCCTACCGGACAGGCAGGCTCGCGATGACGTCAATTTTTTTAGTAGGTCCACTTATTTATCATTTTTAATAAACTGCCTCGCTACTTTTGTAGTGCGTTGCTGCAGCCAGGCTATGTATTTTCCTCCCGCATAATTTCGTATATCGATTGAGACTTCACGTTGACCTAATCCAGATGTCTTCTCCATCACACGGCCTTGCATGTCTACAATAGAAATAGAAACGGGTTTATCTTTCTCAAATCCACCGAGCGACAATGTCACATGATCTGATCCGGGATTTGGATACACATCAATAGAAGACAATGCCCTGGCATCAACATCACCTGTAACAATGATTGCTACTGGATCGGAAAGCACACTGGTACAGCCATTGGTTGTTACTTTCACCGTGTACACACCAGGGCTTGTTACAGCAAGGGTTTGAGCACCCCCTACAAGGGTGCCATCTTTAAACCATTCATAGGTGCCACCTGCACTCGCAGTAAGCACTGGTGCTTCCGGGTTCGTAGTGGCATTAACTGTAACTGTAGGTTTTGCTGGTGTGGCAAGGGTTAACAGTGCCGAAGAGGAGGTTACCGCTCCACAGGTGGTCGTTACAATACATTGATATTTATATCCACTCATAGCAGATGTTAACCCGGTAAGGGTAAGATCGTTGTTTGTAGTATTGGAATAAATTCCTCCGTTTGTGATATTCACAAAACCCGACCCCTTATCTTCTTGCCACTGAATGGTGAGTGATTGCCCCGAAACATTAACATTAATTACGGTAAATGAGGCCGTGCCTCCAACACAAGATGTGACATTGGCTGGTTGGTTGGTTATTTTTGTTTCATTTACCGTAAGCGTTGCAAACGTAGAAGTGGATGTGGAGGGGGTTGTTCCGCACGTGCCTGAGGCAACGCATTGATATTTATAACCCTTCATGGCAACCGTTAGTCCAGACAGACCTAAGTTTGCTGTTGTGGCTCCTGAATATATTCCCCCATCAACAACGTTTGCAAAACCCTGACCCTTGTCTTCTTTCCATTGATAGGATAACGAAGCACCACTTGCAACAACAAAAAGTATTTTGCTGTCGCCCACACAAGCTGTGGTGTTGGCAGGATGAGTGTTTATTTTTGTCTCGTTTACAGTTAACGTAGCTGGTGTGGAGGTTGCAAATGGGGTACATGTTCCGCTTACCCGGCATTGGTATTTATAGTTATTGAAGGAACTTGCGACTATTGCTTCTGTAAAGGTAGAAGTAGTTCCTCCTGGAATGTTACTTAAACCATTGCCTGTATCGCGTTGCCACTGATAAGTAAGCCCTGTACCTGTGGCTGTAACGGTGAAAGTGGCATTTTCACCCGGGCAAATTGTTTTGTTGGTGGGTGAAGTTGTAATGGTGGGTAGGGTGTTTACTGTGAGTGTAACCGGATTCGAAAATAAATCTGGTGCGCATGTGCCTACCTTCACTCTGTATTTGTACCCGTTCATCGATGTGGTTGCCCCAACAATCTGAAGACTTGCTCCAAACACATTTTGATACACCGCACTTTCTGTCAAGTCAACATAACCTAATCCGGTAAAATCCACCTGCCATCGATAACCAAGACTTGGAACATTGCTTGCACTTACGGAAAATATTGTGTTTAGTCCCTCGCAAACAGTTTTATCTATTGGCTGGGTTACAATACCAGGAAGAGCTTTCACAGTAAGGCTACCTCCATTATCGGAATTTACTGTACAAACACCACTAGACATAACACACGTATATCTATATCCATTCAAGCTAAGACTGGCTTTAACTGTTAAGGTCTCTGAGGTCGCGCCTGAGTAAACTGTATTGTTGAAAAGGTTTGTGTTTGTACTTCCATTATTCTCCCTCCATTGATAAGTTACCCCCGAGCCGGTAGTAGCAACGTTAAATACAGCATTCGCGCCATCGCAAACTGAGGCCGCAACAGGTTGGAGTGTAATTACCGGGGGTGCATCAATTGTGAGGGTGGCATCGAAAGAAATTACGGGAGTTGTACAATTTCCTACAACGCAACGATATTTATTTCCACTCATTCCGACAGGTGCACCTGTAATTGTCAGTGTTGTTGATGTTACATTGGAATAGACCCCTCCATTGGTAATGTTCATAAAACTTCCTGATGCAACCTTTTCCTGCCATTGGTAAATTATCCCTCCTGCAAATGGCGAAACAATACTAAAAGTTGAAACGCCACTACCACCAGATCCAGCACATTTGGCAACATCTACAGGATGCGTTGTGATGGTGGGTACAGAATAGAAATAGATGTAGGATAAGGATGAATTGACAGAACAATTTCCACTGGAAACAACACAACGATACAATGCAGGATCAGTCGCACTGGCCGTATTTGAAGTAGGATTAGTAATCGTCACGGTTGCTGTTGTCGTACCTGAATAAGTACCCCCCGCGACAAAAGTTCCTGCAGCAATAACACCATTGGTAAGATTGACATAGGTATTACTGCCATTGTATCTCTGCCATTGGTAGGTAAGGGCAGTGCCAGTAGCTGCAATGCTTAGGCTGATTGGGTTTGTGTTAGGTAAGCATATCCCAGTATTTGAAACTGGCTGCGTATTTATGACTGGCATTTCATTAACAGTAAGTGTCGCAAAATTAGAAGTAAGAGGAGTGCACAAATTTGCCAGCAGGCGATATTTATAACTGTTCATCGCAAGAGTAACGCCTGTAAGAATCAATGTAGATTGGGTTACATTTGAATACACACCACCATTGGTAAGGTTTACAAAACCAGAACCTTTATCTTCCTGCCATTGAAATCCGCCTGGTGTTCCTGTAACGGTGGCAGTAAAGGATGTGCTTGTATTTAGGCAAGCATTTGTATTTGCGGGATCTACAGTTATCGCCTGGGCGTTATTTACTGAGAGAACTGCCGAGGCAGATGTACTATTACAGGCTGCATCACTCACTATACAACGATAATAATAACCATTCGATCCTGCTGTGGGACTGGTTAACGTCAGCGAAGAAGTTGTAGCGCCAGAATAGATTCCGCCATTTGCAATATTTGAGTAAGCAGAAGTACTGTTGATAGCATATTGCCATTGATAGGTTAATCCTGCACCTGTTGCTACAAGACTAAACGCACCAGTGCTGCCTAAGCAAATACCTTGATTAGTTGGCTGGGTAGTAAACCCAACATTTGAACATGCCCCGAGCCGTGCAATATTATTACGGGCATTGGTATTGTATGAAGTAAATACGCCACCGGCAATTACTTTCCCATCACTTTGCTTGGCAAGGCTGGTTACTACTGTGGATCCTCCTCCTGTAAAGCCATCTCCAACAACAAATGGATCAGGTGCTCCTGTTGTAGTGAATCTTGCTATGCCGTTTGGAAAATTACCTCCAACCACTATTTTTCCGTCAGCTTGTATAGCCAAAGAACTTACAGCCTTAAACTGATGGGTTACCCCACTTATTTCTACGCTACCATTGGTATTTAATCTGGCAAACTGACTATAATATGAACCCGCTAAAAGAACCCCTCCAAGAATCACTTGTCCGTTTGATTGAATTGCCAAGGCAAGAACACTACTTGAAGCTGCGAATGTAGATCCAAAAGCACCTGAGCTAAAAGCTAAATCCAATGTCCCATCCGAATTCAGTTTCGCATAGTAGTATCTTGCAGTTCCATTAAAAGAATTAAAGTTTCCTCCAACCACAATTTGTCCGCCTGAAGTAACAGCAACACATCTTACCTGCGAATCAAACCCTGTTCCGGGATCAAAGCCTGTATCCAATGTTCCATTTGTATTAAGTCGGGCAATTCTATTGCGGGTAGTACCATTGTAGGAAGTGAAAGGCCCTCCAATAATCACTTTTTCATCGGAAGGTTGAATAGCAACTGTTCCAACATAATTATTTAATCCTGTTCCGGTCAAAGCAAAAGTTCCATCAATTGTACCATTTGTATTTAACCGTGCCACCGATGTGGCAATTGAGCCTCCTACAATAATTTTTCCGTCAGATGGTTGGATAGCTAAAGACAATACCGCAGCGCCTAATCCATTCCCTGGGTCAAACCCGGTATCCAATGTACCATCGGCATTGAGTCGCGCGATATATTTTCGCGTTGTACCATTAAATGAAGTAAATCCCCCAGCCACAACAAGCTTCCCGTTCGCATCAATGGCCGATGCCAGCACGTCACCATTGAATCCAGTTCCTATGTTGTAGGTAAAATCGCTTTCGCCCACCTGGGCGCCAGCAAGTAAGCTCATCAGGGCAAGCACGCCCGTGAGCAGCAGTGTTTTCAGCGCTCTAGTGATTTGAAAAATTCTTTTCATAGTTGTATGTTTTTGATGATACCGAATGCACCACCTAACCTACCAACTTGACAACAGCCTTACTGATCAACTTTGTGAATGGGGTCAAATACTTTGCAGAAGGGGTGATTTTCTGTGTGAGTGATTTGGCGCTTTGAATTTCAAGACATAGAAAACGTGTTATAACTCACTGTTCTGAAAAAAGCATACCACTTTAGTAGTATTTTCTTATGCCTTGGTTTGATTCATGAATCTTTTGGTTTCATAAAATCAAAATCTAGCCCGATTTGATTGAGTTTAATGTAAATTGACCTTGTCTATTAGATCGGTTTCGGAAGGTTTATTCCAAATGGAAAAAGAAAAAGTAAAAATTGTGGTAGTAGAAGATAATGCCGTGGTGGCTGAGGATCTTTCACAAATTCTTACAGGGTATGGCTACCATGTAGTGGCCGTGGAAGATAATGGCCACGATGCGCTTAAAAGCATAAAAGAGCATGACCCTGACATGGCCTTGTTAGACATTCATTTAAAAGGTGATATTACAGGTATAGAAGTGGCGCAAATCATTAATGAAAAATATGCAATGCCCTTTATTTATCTCTCTGCTTATTCAGACGAAACAACTTTTGGTGCGGCAAAGCTTACCAAACCGCACGCGTATATCGTAAAACCTTTTAATGAAAAGGAATTGAAGATAGCAATTGAGCTTGCCTTATTTAGTTATAGCAAGGATGACCATGAATCAGAGATGCCCGCAACCGATCAAGGCTATTTTTTGCGCGATTCAATTTTTGTAAAGGATGGAAACCGCTTTATAAAAGTGCCTCTAAAAGAAATTCTTTATCTCGAAGCTACTGGCAGTTACTGCAAACTGTATTCCATCGATAGGGAGTTCACCATTTCTTGTAATTTGAATAAACTATCTACGAAAATTGCAGAACACAATTTCATACGTGTCCATCGCTCTTATGTGGTTAATCTTAATCACATCAAGGGAATAAATGGGGAGTCCATCGAGATTGGAAACGCAAGCTTGCCCATTAGTTTTACCTACCGCAAATTATTGATGGAGCGGTTGCGACTTATATAAATTCAACTTTAATCAACACGGGTCTTAGTGCCGTATGCCGCACACGTTGCAATATTTCATCTTACTGACTGCGCGCTTGCGTGGTGGTCGCTTGTGACCAAAGTATTCGGGATCTGAATATTGCGGATTCATTCCCTTTCTCTCGTTTTTGATACGTTGCTTATCTTGCGCCTCCTTTCGGTCGTAAAAATTATTGCGCGCATCATACGTAGCTCCTGATTTCTTGGGTTTCTTTTTTGCTTTTGGAGAATAGTCCGTTTTGGGAAACACGGACTCCATGGAGTTTGGTTGGTCAATACTCTTCTCCTGGCCAACTGCCAACAGAGTGGAGGCACAAAGCAGGAGTACCAAAAAAAAACTTTTACAAACCATTGTGCAAAGCTAAACGATTAAGATTGCATATCGCCAAAGATGAAGTGCATCGCGCAAGTTAAATGCCTCTATAAAGACCTTGAAATACTTAGTGTCTGATTCCGCATTCTTTGCAGTAACGCATTCGCCAATAAGGTCTTTTCTTTGGCAAACATTTGTGACCAAAGTGGGCAGGATTTGCATATTGAGGTTTGGAAAGTTTTCTCAACATCTTTTGCTTCGCTTTTGCCGCTTTTTCAACGCGTTCATAATATTCATAGCGGGCCGTGTGCTGTACTTTTGATTTTCTGAACGTTGTCGCTTTAATACGATGCGCAGGATATTCCTTTTTGGCGGTAGCAGGAGCAAGTGAAGTGGGTAACATACTACCAGCTTCCTTATTTTGTCCAACCGATATAAACGGAATTAAGATCAAGACATAAAAAAACCTCAGCTGTATAGTTTGCATAGCTGAGATTAAACGAATGATCTTTGATTATATTTTAAGGGATGCCGTTTTGGTCTGAAAATCTAAGAGGCTAAATGTAACGTGAGTTCGAGTCATTAGCCTGCAAACGCATAATAGACATAATAAAGAATTGCAAAAATAACGATGGCCAATACAATAAATCCAAACACTTTGGCTCTTACAAAATAGCTCCTAACCGGAGAAAATTCCTTATTCTTGGTCATTGTCAATAGTCCAAATTGAATAATATTCTTGCCATGATATAAGCCACCAAACTAAAGGCTACCGAACCCGCAAAAACGAGCA
Source organism: Bacteroidia bacterium (assembly GCA_043750455.1). Lineage (GTDB taxonomy): Bacteria > Bacteroidota > Bacteroidia > Cytophagales > Cyclobacteriaceae > ELB16-189. The sequence continues at coordinate 10,086 of JAYVBN010000280.1, forward strand.
ATCGATAATAGACAAATCTTACTAAAATACTTTTCATAACTCCGTGATTTTAATAGAATTATATGTGAAGATAGGAAGAAAAAGTTAAACAGCATTAAAACACCGACCAACCACCAGAAATCAGGGGTCAATAGCTTTTGTCAATTCTGGAAAAGACCCATTTAGCAACAAGGTCAATCTCCACTTATTCACCGATATGAGACATCTCTAGCAGCGCCTTAATCAAAAAATTCACTAAGAGACAGGAGTTGCCAAAAATGAATAAAAAAACCTCCCAGAGGAGGTTCATTTTAAATTCAACAGAGGAAATTTAAAGAGGAAGATTCAACTGAATCTAAATTCTATTTGCTCAAAGCCGCCATACAAATCGAAACTTGATTCTATAAATGAATAACTTCACCATAAGCAGCAGCTGCAGCTTCCATGATGGCCTCGCTCATAGTTGGGTGTGGATGAACTGTCTTTATTATTTCATGACCCGTTGTCTCAAGTTTGCGCGCTGAAACAATTTCGGCAATCATTTCAGTAACATTTGCACCTATCATGTGTGCGCCCAATAGCTCGCCATACTTCGCATCAAAAATAAGTTTCACAAAACCATCGCTTGCACCAGCAGCTTTTGCTTTGCCCGAAGCTGTGAAAGGAAACTTGCCTACCTTAAGTTGATAGCCCGCTTTCTTAGCTGCCTCTTCTGTATAGCCAACCGATGCAATCTCGGGAGAACAATACGTACATCCTGGTATATTATTATAATCCAATGGATGAGGATTTTGCCCCGCTATTTTTTCTACACAAATAATTCCTTCTGCTGAAGCCACGTGCGCCAATGCTTGACCTTTGGTAATATCTCCAATGGCATAAACACCCGTAACATTCGTTTTATAAAAATCATCTACCAAAACTTTGCCTTTGTCCGTCTTCACTCCTACTTCTTCTAAGCCAAGGTTTTCAAGATTAGTAGCTACACCCACTGCCGAAAGAACGATGTCTGCCTCCACTTTAATTTCACCTGTTGGAGTTTTTATGGTGACCACACAAGCTTTACCTTTTGTATCGACCTTTGTTACCTCGGAGCTGGTGTGAATAATCATCCCCGCTTTTTTGAAAGATTTCTCTAATGCTTTTGAAATCTCTTCATCCTCTACCGGAACGAGGCGAGGAAGAAACTCAACCAATGTAACTTCAGTGCCTATTGTGTTATAGAAGTAGGCAAACTCAGAACCAATAGCGCCAGACCCCACCACTAACATACGCTGTGGTCTTTCGGGAAGAACCATAGCTTCGCGATAGCCAATGATTTTCTTTCCATCGATAGGCATGGTTGGTAGCTCGCGTGAACGGCCTCCTGTTGCAAGAATTATATTCTTTGCTTCGTAATCGGTTTTTTTACCCGCGGCATCCATTACTTCCACTTTACCACCTTTCTTTAACTTTCCATGACCTGCAATTTGTTCAATCTTATTTTTCTTGAATAAGAACTGCACGCCTTTACTCATTCCGGCAGCTACATCACGGCTGCGCTTCACCATGCCTGTCATATCCGGAGAAGCCTCTTTCACATTAATACCATAATCAGCAGCATGCTGTATGTATTCAAATACATTGGCACTTTTCAACAAAGCTTTCGTTGGGATACATCCCCAATTAAGGCAGATGCCCCCCAGCTCTGCTTTTTCTACAACGGCTACTTTCATACCCAACTGAGAAGCACGAATAGCCGCCAC
>JAYVBN010000281.1:0-3603 GCA_043750455.1 Bacteroidia bacterium
ACAGGTCCTGCCGGTACTACCAAAATCCGAATTCGAGGCCAATCTTCGATTAGCGCTCAAAACGGTCCACTCATTGTTGTTAATGGTGTCCCGATTAACAATACCACTTTTGGCGTAAATGGAGATTTTCAAGGACAGAATTCATCTCCGGATCCTATAGGTGTCACAGACGGTGGGGACGGACTTACCAGTATTAACCCGGATGACATTGAATCAATGACTGTCTTGAAGGGTGGCGCTGCTGCGGCTTTGTATGGCTCTCGTGCTCAAAATGGGGTGATTATGATTACAACTAAATCCGGCACGTCAACTAAAGGCTTAGGAGTTGAGCTTAATACCAATTTTACATCGGACACGCCTCTGGACTTCACAGACTTTCAGTACGAATATGGGCAAGGAGAAAATGGGATTCGGTCAACAAACGCAAATCCAACATCGGGTGTCTGGAGTTTCGGAGAAAAGTTTCAGCCTGGAATGACGAATGTGTTGTTTGATGGAGTAACAGTTCCTTACGAACCAGTAACAGGGCGCATCAATAAATTCTATCGACAAGGAAACTCATTGACCAACACTGTTACCGTTTCCAATGGGGGCAACAATGGTGGTTTTAATCTCTCGATTGCAAACATGGATAACACAAGCATTCAGCCAAATAGTGGATTCAATCGCAAAACAGTCAACCTCGGGTTCAATCAGAAAATTACCGAGAAGTTGGTTGTTACCGGTAATATTGCATACTCAGTGGAGAAAAATACAAACCCCCCGATAGTGGCCGGTCAGGATAATAGCACACCCGTAGTACTTTGGACACTGTCCAACTCAATGCCCTTTGATCTGCTGGAGGCAAAGCAGTTTGACGCCAACGGTAATGAGTTTGTGTATTCACGATTCAGAAATAGAACAAATCCTTACATCTCGACAACCAAGAAGTTTGAAAATATAACACGCAATCGGATTTTCGGTAATGTAACGGCTAAGTATAACCTTACCGATTGGCTTTACGTGCAAGGTCGCTTAGGTTTGGATTATTTCGCGCGCGCGCGTGACTTCAATAATCCGACCGGAAGAGCCTCAAACGCTCCTGCTCCAGCCGGTTTTGTTAACGGAACTTTTACGCAGGAAGTGCTCCGCAGCAACGAAATAAATGCAGACTTTCTGATGGGTGCTACGAAGAGCTATACCAGTGGGTTTGCTTTTGACGCGACATTTGGCGGTAACCAGCGCTATAGTCGATTCGATCGCAACACGGTATCCGTTCAGGATTTTGTTGTTCGAGATCTTTATACCGTGGCCAATGGGCGGGTAAAAGATCCTCGTTATGATTTGAGCGAAGTAAAAATCAACTCGCTTTATGCCGCAGGAGAACTATCTTACAAAGGCTATTTGTATTTAAACCTAACCGCACGTAATGATTGGTTCTCAACATTATCACCAGCGAATAGAAGCATTCTTTACCCTTCGGCCAATGCAAGTTTTATTTTTAGCCAGGCATTTCAAGGCCTGCCAGACTGGTTATCGTTTGGAAAAATACGAGCCGGTTATTCGCAGGTAGGCAGCGACAACGCAGTTGGTCCGTATGCAAGCAGCTTATTTTATGGGGTTAATAATAATTTATTTCCTAATCCAACGGGTGCCTCGCAACCTGTTGGCTCTATTCCCAGCGGTGTAGTACCCAATACAAATTTGAAACCATCGCGCGTTGAAGAAACAGAGTTTGGTCTGGAAGTAAAACTTTTTGAAAACAGAATTGGAGTGGATTTGACTTATTACGATAAGACAACAAGTGATCAGATTCTGGCAGCGCAAATTTCAGACGCCTCCGGTTTTACAAGTCAGTTGATTAACATAGGTCGCAGCAAGAATTCCGGTATTGAATTGCTGTTAACAGCAACGCCTGTAAAAACAACCAATTTTAACTGGGACATAAGCTTTAATTTTGCTACCAACAATACTGAAGTGCTGGACCTGGGGCCTGGCATCACCCAAATAATTTCCGGAGGCAGTGCCGGTGCCAATTCATTGCGGCAGACAGTGGGTGGAGAGTTAAACACACTCTTTGCAAGTGCTTACCTGCGTGATGCTCAAGGAAATCAGGTATTTGATTCGAATAGCGGACGACCTTTGCGAGCTCCTCAAGCCAGACTGATAGGCACAACGATACCAAAATATTTTGGTGGTATTTTTAATTCGTTTACTTATAAGGGCATAATAGTATCTGCCTTAATTGATTTCAAGCTGGGTCATTTCTTAGGATCACAAACGAACTTCAACGTATACCGCCATGGTTTGCATAAATCAACATTGGTGGGCAGAGAAGAAAACCTTGTAACCGGTGTAGGTGTAAATCAGCAGGGTCTACCTAATACTGTTAAAACCCCTCTTCAAACATTCTACGAAACAGTTAACACGAGCAGCATTCGCGAAGAGTTTGCCTATAACGCAGGATTCTGGAGATTTAGACAACTTTCTATAGGTTACGACTTTACGAAAATATTGCCCGAAAGTATTTTTATTAAAGGCTTAAGATTAAACGCAGTTGCGAATAACGTGGCACTTCTTAAGAAATGGGTACCCAATATTGATCCTGAACAGTTAAACAGTTCATCTGATCTGGAGCAAGGGCTGGAGCAAACAGGTCTTCCTACCACCCGCAGCATCGGGTTCAATCTTAACTTGAAATTCTAACTTGAACCAGAGTCTTAGATAAAACTTTAAAATTAAAGCAATGAAAAAGATAACTTTATATACCATTCTGTTTCTCTCAACACTATGCCTATTGCCGGGTTGCGATAGCGGCTTTGAGGAAATCAATACAAATAAAACGCTCCCAATCGCACTTGATCCGGCTTTCCTGATGAATAATGCGATGATCAACACTTCGATGCCTATAGAAACAATGATCTTTGAGCTTCCGATTGTACAGCAAATAATTACCCCTAATGGAGGTGTGTTAGGTGGCGGAAACTACAATCAGGACAACAAAGCCCGTAACCAGGGAAATTGGGTTCGATACTACCAGGTCGTGTTAAAGTCTTTGGTTGATGCCATGAATACAACAAAGGCAGATGAAAAACGCACAAATCTATACCACTCTGCGCGCATCATGCGTGCCTATGCGGCCATGCTCCTAACCGATTCGTATGGTGATGTTCCATATTTTACAGCGGGAAGCGCCTATATTGATGGTACTACACTTCCGGTTTTTGATAGTCAGGAATCCATTTATAAAGATGTTTTGAAAGAGCTGGAAGAAGCATCGGCTGCCCTGGATGCAACCAAACCTCTTAATACAAGTGATGTCTTATATGGTGGTAATATCCCGCGATGGAAGGCATTTGGATATTCACTCATGTTGCGAGCTGCCATGCGCCTCTCGAAAGTTGACCCAACGCTGGCGCAGCAGTTCGTTGGCAAAGCAATAGCAGGTGGAGTAATTCAGAATAATATCGGCAGCGCGGTGATACGTCATACAACTTTGTACACAAACGCAGTGAGCAGCGCATTAAATGGCTCAGAAGCAAATAACTATTATTTGACTAAGCCATTTGTAGACTTCTTATACAAAAATGGAGTTGGAACCGATCCCCGATTAAAATCTATTGC
>JAYVBN010000282.1:0-15228 GCA_043750455.1 Bacteroidia bacterium
TGCTGTTCTGGCCAGCCCATACTTCCATCTCTGTTGGCGGAAAAATATAGCCGCCAATATTTTCGCCATTACTGATTACAATCTTATCAATGGATGGAGGAGCGCTGCCAAAGTTAAATTCCGCAACAAATGAATTATCCCTAAAGCCAAGCCAGGAAGGTTCTCGGAAGTTATCCGTATAACCTTTTCTATTATCTGTCAACGTTTTAGCACCATCTCCTGGATATTGTTTATCAGGGGGAGCTAACAAAATTGAAGACTCTGGCTTATGACCCTCAACGAAGCAATTTATTTCCAACAGGTCACTGCAATACCAACCTTGCTTACAAGCAATTGCATTTATCTTAACCATTGAATTAAGCTTCATAGCAGCTTGGTACATAGTTGAAGAAGTACTATCAGGTTTGGATCCATCCAACGTGTACCGAATAGTGACACCTGGCATAGTATGCTTCAGAATCACTTTATCGCCCTTCCTCACAATTCCTTCATTTACTAATACTGGCTTTGTTAATCGCAGAACCTTATCATCAATAAATTGGCTTGTGATGATCACAATCTTTGGATACTCCTTTGTGAGTATTTGTCTCTCCTCCTCCGTAACTTTTGTATTCCAGATAAATAGTTCTGACAATACTGGAAGCCCCATCACAGCATTCAAATCTTCCATCCTTACTTCTGTACCAGCAAGAGAAAGGGAAGTCAGATTTTTTAAGGACGCAATGGAGCTTAGTCCCGCGCCTTTAATCTCTGTAAAGTTCAAATTCAACTTTTCAAGATTTTTGAAAGTGCCAACAACTGCCAGATCAATGTCAGTGATAGGCATCTTTGAAAGATTTAAAACAACTAACTGTTCCTGCACTTCCTTCAACTCTTCCAATGCCTTCAGTTGAAATGATTTTTTTACGTAAAAGTCAGCTTGCAAGGCAGGACTATTTTGATACAAAGGAAAGACCGTGCGAAATGGTGTATTGAGCTCTTCAATTTTTTCATCCGATACAGCAGAGAAATCATATTGCTTTTCTTCGATTGGTCTAATCAAACTAGCGAGCATAGCGTTCGCTATCACTTTCAACGTATCACCTTCTGGTAAGTCAGTGAGTTTTTTATCGAAATCAGCACCTGCCTTTATCCATTGTTCGAGTAAATTGATTTCTTGTTTGGTAAGCTGTGGTTTGCCATCAGGCGGCATGTGATCATCATCTTCAAGTGGAAGGTGAATATACTCTATCAATCTACTTTCATCTGGCTTCCCCGCAATCCATTCCACACCTTCTTTTCCTCCTTTTTGGAATTTAGGAATGGATGTCATAACCAATTTACCTTTTGCCTTTGCCTCGTTATGGCATGAAACACATTTCTTTTCAAGGATTGGATATACTGCTTTCCGGTACAAGGAAGCATCTAACGGAATCTCCTTGATAGAACTTTCCAATGGTGCAAGCACATAATTTTCACCATGGGTTAATGTGCCTCCCGTATGCCCCACGAATACGACTAACCCAATTGTTGCAATGGCTAAACCAGAAAATAGAACTCTTTTGTTTCCATATCGATCAAATGCCAATACCAATACATAACATAATAGACTTAGCACTGTGCCACTTATCTTATGCTGTGTTAAAGCATCTGAGCCATAATCGCCCTGACGCGAAAGAAAGAAACCAAATAAGGCTGTGAAAGAAGCTGTGAAAGAAGTTACTAATAAGGTGAGTGCTGTTATTTTTTTGAACGCTCTCTTCTTAAACTCATTTTGAGCAAGTAACAAAATCGAAAAAAAAGCAAGCAGTCCAATAGGCAAATGAAGAAGCGCTGGATGAAGGCGTCCCGCAACTTGCAGCCAAGCGGGGAGCTCAACGCGACTCTCAAAAACTAAAAGAAAAATTAAAAGTACTTGTAAGAAGAAAATTATACTAAGAAGAACACTCTTTATTTTCTGCATGAGTTATTTTAAAAACTGACCAAACTACACTAGTTAATTTTATTCTTCCTTACTTATCAATTGCTGTTACATAAACTTACAATTTGACGTCATTGCGAGTGCCCGCGCTGGAATGTGGGAGGAGCGAAGCAATCTCCCAAAATTGAGAGATTGCTTCGCCCTATCGCACAAATCCACGCTGGTGCTCGCAAAGACGTTTTCATTATCTTGCATAAGGTCAGCTATCAACTAGGCCAAAATTCCATTCACTACTTTCCCCGCCACATCGGTAAGCCTGTATCGTCTGCCCAAATGCTTATAGTTCAATTTTTCATGGTTCAGTCCCATCAAGTGCAAAACCGTAGCATGAAAATCATTCACATGAACAGGATCTTTAATAATGTTATATCCAAATTCATCTGATTCGCCATAAACAGTTCCGGGCTTAATGCCACCACCTGCCATCCAAATGGTATAACATCTAGGATGATGATCACGACCATAATTATCTTTGGATATATCTCCCTGACAATAATTTGTCCGGCCAAATTCCCCTCCGAAAATCACAAGCGTTTCATCCAATAAGCCCCGTTGTTTTAAATCCATGATTAATGCTGCAGTTGCACGATCAACGTCTTGCGCTTGCAAAGGCATCTCCCCTACCATGTTTCCGTGCTGATCCCAGCCTTGATGATAGAGTTGCACAAAGCGAACACCTGCTTCTGAAAGTCGTCTGGCCATTAGACAATTTGCTGCATATGTTCCTGGAACTAAACAATCGGCCCCATACATTTTAATAATGTTGTCCGGCTCCTTAGATAAATCAGTAAGTTCTGGTACAGCCGTTTGCATTCTGTATGCCATCTCATATTGCTGAACACGCGCTTGAATTTCCGGATCACCAAATTCCTGATAGTTCAACTGATTCAGTTGAGCAAGATTGTCCAACATCTTTCTGCTGTCTTCCCGATCGCGACCTTGTGGATCTTTCAAATATAAAACGCCTTCTTCACTTTTACTAAATTGCACTCCCTGATGTATGCTATCCAAAAAACCATTGGACCACAGCTTTGAGTAAACACCTTGTCCATTGCCGCGGCCACGAGAAAGTAATACACTGTAAGCAGGAAGATTCTTATTTTCACTTCCTAATCCATAACTCATCCATGCTCCCATACTTGGGCGATTACCCTGCTGTGAACCCGTTTGCATAAACGTGAGTGCAGGATCATGATTGATTGCTTCGGTATGCATAGACTTCACGAAGCAGATATCATCCACTATGCTAGCAATGTGCGGAAACATTTCACTTACCCAAGCACCAGACTTTCCGTATTGTTGAAATTTAAAATGCGAACCGATCAAGGGAAATTTTTTCTGCCCTGAGGTCATACCCGTTAACCGCTGCCCCATCCGTATCGATTCAGGCAATTCTTCGCCTGCCATTTTATTCAACAATGGCTTATAATCAAAACTTTCTAACTGAGACGGAGCGCCATTTTGAAATAAGTAAATAATGCGTTTTGCTTTAGGTGCAAAATGCGGTAACCCTACCGCTGAGGCAACATCATCTCCGTCACCACTAAATAAATCAGGTATTAGCAATGAACCTAAGGCCACTGACCCGAAGCCCAGACCAAGCTTTCCAAGAAAATGCTTGCGCGTAATATGCTGTCGCTGTTTTAAGAATTCGTTATCCATATCAGGTCTTGGTTATCGCTTCTTCCATATTGTACATGGTGTGAATAACTTGCATAAGCGCAGCAAGTGATTTTGAATCCTTAATAGGCTCGTGTGGAAACTCCCCTGCATTTATCAACTCCTTTGCCTTATCGGATTCTTTTCCAAACATCAATTCCATTTCTGTGTAATAAGACAACAATAGCTTGAGTTCATCCTCTTTAGGCTGCCGGCATAAGATTGTACGGAAGGCTTTTACAATATTTACTTTCGCAATCTTATTTTCCTTTATTAGTCGCTCCGCAAAAACGCGAGCAGATTCTTGAACTGTAGGATCATTTAACAATACAAGAGCCTGAAGTGGTGTATTCGTTCGTAATCTTTTTACTTCGCATTGATCGCGACTACTTCCATCAAACACAAGCATACCTGGAGGGGGAACGGTACGCTTAATAAAATTATATAGACCTCTGCGATATAAATCATCACCATGATCCTGCACATAACGTGAAAGCCCTCTTCCCGATGTTGCCGCCTCCCATATCCCATTGGGCTGATACACTTTCACGCTGGGTCCACCAATGTCATTCACTAACAATCCACTACTTGACAACGCGAGATCCCGAATCGTTTCGGCAGACATTCGTACCCGTGGGCCACGTGACAATAAAATATTTTCAGGATCGGCTGATAATTTTTCTTTTGAAATGACTGAAGACTGACGATAGGTAGAGGTCATTACCAATTGTTTTACAAGACGCTTTATATCCCAGCCGTTGTTCATGAAATCCAGTGCCAACCAATCCAACAATTCAGGATGAGAAGGCATGTCACCTTGCATACCAAAATCACCCGCACTTTTTACCAGACCACGACCAAAAAACTCCTGCCACATCCTATTTACAAATACTCTCGATGTCATCGGATTCTTTTTATCGAATAACCATTTTGAAAGGCCAAGTCTGTCCGCTCCATACGCTAGAGAATCAAATGGGAAAATTGCATCTGGTAATCCGATCGCCACCTCATCACCATGCGCATCGTATGCACCGCGTGTAAGAATGTAAGTTGGTCTTCTCTTAGCAGAATCTTTCATCACCATTACCTCCACCGGAGTAGTATCTCTCTTATTAATAAACGAGAAGATATCCTCCACTTCCTTTGACGTGATTTTAATTTTTGGTGGATCCGCAAGGGAGTTCAATGAAATATCACCAACCAATCCCTTCTCAGGAACTTGATTAAAAAATGCGAAGGTACTATAGTATGCTTTTTGAGAGATCGGATCATACTTGTGATCGTGGCAATGCGCGCACTCAAATGTAAGCGCCAGAAATGCTTTACCGAAAGTATTGGTACGATCGGTAACGTATTCTACTCTATACTCTTCCTGAACCACCCCTCCTTCTTGCGTAATCTTATGATTTCGATTAAAGCCGGTTGCTAAAATTTGTTCTTTGGTGGCATTGGGCAGCAAATCACCGGCAAGTTGCCAAGTCACAAACTGATCATAGCTATAGTTTTTATTAAAGGCATGAATCACCCAATCCCGCCAAGGCCACATGGTGCGCAACCCATCATCTTGATAACCATGCGTATCCGCATATCGTGCGATGTCCATCCAATACACCGCCATCTTTTCTCCGTATTGAGGTTTGGCTAACAATTCATCTACCATCTTTTCGTACGCATCTTCAGACTTATCGTTAAGAAATTGTTCTTGGGTTTTGATGGAAGGTGGCAAGCCCGTGATATCAAAACTCAATCGCTTTAATAAATGCTCTTTATCAGCTTGCTCGTTTGGTACTAAGTCGGCCTCTTCTTGTTTTGCCAAAACAAATTTATCAATATCATTTACTGGCCATTCCTCCTGATCTACTTGAGGAATTGTTGGCGGCTTAGGTGGAATGAACGCCCAATGTTTTTTGTAAGTGGCTCCTTGGTCGATCCATTTTTTAATTACTTCAATTTCATCTTCAGTGAGGGTCAAATTAGAAGATGGTGGGGGCATAAGAAAAGAAGTGTCTTTCGTAGAAATTCGAAGGTATACTTCCGATTCATCTGCATTTCCAGGAACGATAACATGAGCTGATGGGTTGTCCTTCAACGCTGCCAAAGCACCTTCACGGGTATCGAGTCTCAAATTGGATTTACGCTGATTGGCGTCTGGTCCATGGCATTTAAAGCACCTATCCGATAAAATAGGTCGAATGTGAAGGTTGAAATCGACCGAATCACTGGAGCCTGAAATTCTTCCTGACCTTTGGCAGGAAGTATTCAATAGCATCACAGAAAACAGGACTAAGAAAAAAGGGGCTTTGACAAACTGCATACTACTTCGAACAATACTTCTAAAGTTGCAGATTTTGGCGAACTTTTAAAACTCTTTTTATGTCAGCTTGTTATAGTTCCGCATGAAAATTTATCATCTCAAACGAACTCAAATCCTCCCTATCTCTCTATCCGAGGCATGGGATTTCTTTTCCACACCAAAAAACCTGTCGAAGATCACCCCTGAACACATGGCCTTTCAGATTCTGTACATCTCTGGCCGAGACAAGGCATATGCGGGGCAAATCATTCAATATAAAGTGAGTGTATTACCTGGAATTAAAGTCAACTGGGTAACGGAAATAACACACGTTCAAGAACCACTCCATTTTATCGATGAGCAGCGGTTTGGGCCGTATTCACTTTGGCACCATCAACACCATTTCAAAGAAGTAAGGGGTGGTGTAGAGATGACCGATGAGGTTAACTTTGCCATACCGTTTGGTTATCTGGGAAGACTGGCTCATTGGATCTTTGTAGGGCGTGAGGTAAATCGTATTTTTGATCATCGATTTAGTGTTCTCGAAAAATACTTCAGTAATGATAGAAAAGGGTTTTTGAAGAGTGTCTAGATATGGATTGGATATTGATTATTCTTTGTTCGGTAATTACTCTTGGGACATTTCTATTTTGGGAAGGGATAGCGTGGTTTACTCACAAATACGTTATGCATGGATTTCTTTGGACCTGGCATCGATCTCACCATAGTGTTCACAATCATGCGCTGGAGCGGAATGATCTATTTGCCCTTGTGTTTAGTATTCCATCCATCGCTCTTTTTGTGATCTCCACAACAATTTATCCAAGCCCTTATTTATTCTCAGTGGGTATCGGCATTCTTTGTTATGGTGTTTTCTATTTGGTTTTTCATGACATTATCGTGCACCAGCGTGTAAAGTGGATACCTAAAAAAAGAAGCACCTATTTGCAAAGAATGATGCATGCCCACTATATCCATCATGCAAAACATACCAAAGAGAATTGCGAAGCCTTTGGGTTTCTTTATGCGCCTAAAAAATTTGAGCCTAAGAAGTTCATTCTTAAAAAAGATAGGCAGGAAACTCAGTAATATCTATTGCTACCAAAATTACCTCGCAAAGTATTTAATCGCGTTCTCAGAACAAATCCTTCCTTCTAGGGTTTAATTGCTAAAATCAACATCGAGCAATAGGAGTCTCGCTGTTTTATTTTAATGAATAAGGCAATTATCATCGGATCGGGCATTGCAGGTATCGCTAGTGCCCTCCGACTCAAGCATAAAGGATATGATGTCACTGTTTTCGAGGCAAATGCCTATTCAGGAGGAAAGCTTCACGCCATCACGCAAGAAGGCTTTCGATTCGATTTAGGCCCATCTCTATTTACTATGCCTCATCTGGTGGATGAGCTATTTCAACTGCACGGTATCGACCCACGGGAACATTTTAATTACGCTAAAAAAGAGGTGGTCTGTAATTACTTCTGGAGTGATGGCACAACCTTTTCTGTACCTGCTGACAAAGAAAAGTTTGTTCAAAGCGCTGCAGAAAGATTTGAAACGTCTGAGAATATCATAAACCAATATTTGGATAGAAATAAAGAGAAGTATGATCTTACCGCAGATATTTTCTTGAATAAATCACTTCACCGCTGTAGTACCTATTTGTCTTTTAATACGATCAAATCACTACTGCAAGCAGGAAAACTCCACATCGATAAAACACTTAATGAAGTAAATGAGCAGTACTTCTCTCACCCAAAGTTAGTGCAGCTATTCAATCGATACGCAACGTATAATGGTTCATCACCCTATTCCACGCCTGGCATCATGTCTATGATTCCGCACTTGGAAATGCACTATGGAACTTTTTATCCAACCGGTGGGATGCATGAAATTTCTCAAAGCCTTTTTAGGCTAGCCGAAAAAGTTGGAGTTAAGTTTCAGTTTGAAGAAGCAGTAACTTCAATCAACCATAAGCAAGAAACGGTAACAAGTATAACCACTACTAAAGGATCCTATGATTCGGATGTGGTAGTTTCTAATATGGATGTGTTTTCTACTTACAAGCATTTATTAAAGTCAGCCAGGCAACCAGAAAAAATATTAAATCAGGAACGATCCAGCTCGGCATTAATCTTCTATTGGGGGATCAACAAAATTTTTTCATCTCTTGATTTACACAATATTATTTTCTCAGATCATTACGAAGAGGAGTTCACGGAACTATTTAAAAATAGAAACCTTCATACTGATCCCACCATCTATATCAATATCACAAGTAAAGAAGACGCTTCTGATGCACCGTCAGGTTGTGAAAACTGGTTTGTGATGATAAATGCTCCGGGAAATACGGGTCAAAATTGGCAGGAACTGATTAAAAAGGCGAGACTAAACATTATTCAAAAAATAAATAAAGTACTCAATACGGATATTGAAAAGTACATCCAAACAGAACATATTTTAGATCCAATCAACATAGAAAAACAAACGAAATCACATCAGGGATCACTCTATGGAACATCGAGCAATTCAAAGTTTGCTGCTTTTCTCAGGCATCCGAACTTCTCCAACCAATTCAAAAACCTTTACTTCTGTGGTGGCTCTGTGCATCCTGGTGGCGGAATTCCGTTGTGTCTAAAATCAGCAAAAATAGTTAGTGATCAAATGGAAAAGGTATGAACAGAATGACGATAATCACAAGGGATATTACGATTAAGTCCTTTTCCATTTTTGTGATTTGGCTATTCCAACTATCCGCCATTATCGGCATTTCATTAGGTCACTATCATTGGTTTATAAGCAAAACCCCACTCAATCTTGCTATTACCGCATTATTATTAATCATAAATTTCCCCATTGACAATTCAAAAAAAATACTTGTTGCATCTATATTTTTTGCGTCAAGTCTATTTATAGAATGGCTAGGTGTGCATTTCGGTTTCTTATTTGGAGTGTATGAATATGGACGAAACTTAGGTTATAAAATAGATGGTGTTCCTTTACTCATTGGTATTAACTGGGCAGTTCTTATTCTTTCTACTGCGGCTATTGCCGATAAACTAGTACAGAACACATTTTTAAAGATCACGGTGGGAGCATTACTAATGGTCTTTATTGACTTCTTTATAGAAACTTCCGCACCACCCTTCGACTTTTGGATCTGGGAACTAGGCGCTGCCCCAATGCGTAATTACTTAGCCTGGTTTATCATTTCGATTGTATTACATTTCATTTATCATCGAACAAGAATGAAGGGCGATTTCAGTTTTTCTTGCCATCTTTACGCGGCTCAATTACTCTTCTTTATTTACTTCTATGGATTCCACAGTATATGACTATGCCATAGTTGGAGCGGGCGCGGCTGGTTTACACCTAGCCATGGCCATGTCAAAAGATAAATTCTTCGACTCTAAAAAAATCTTACTTCTTGAAAAATCACAGAAAGATGTGAATGACAAGACTTGGTGCTTTTGGGAAAAGGGAGCGGGTGAATGGGACAGCATCACAACCAAAATCTGGGATCATGCGCAATTTATGGCTACCGATCAGCAGATTGATCTCAACATGGGCGCCTACCGATATAAGATGTTAGCCGCATTGGACTTTTATAATCACACGAAAAAAGAATTAAAGGAAAGAGATAACATCACGTGGGTTAACGCTGAAGTTGGAAATATTACACAAGGTGAAACTACTACCATAGAAACAAACGGCCAATCGTATTCCGCCAAACATGTATTTGACAGCATCATAACAGCCGATTTCTTCAATCCAAAACATAAGTACACCCGATTACTTCAACACTTCAAGGGCTGGCTAATAGAAGCTGATGAGGAAGTATTTAATGATAAATCCTTCGTGATGATGGATTTTAGAATTACAGTTCCCAACACAACTTGCTTTACCTACGTACTCCCCATCAACAGCAAAAGAGCATTGATAGAATTCACTTTCTTTTCTCCAACATTGGTTGACGATGAAAGCTATGATGCTTTATTGAGACGTTATGTCAAGGAAATTCTACGAATCGAAAAATATCAAATTATAGTAAAGGAAAAAGGAGTGATCCCTATGAGTGATTACCCTTTTCATAAAAAAAGTAATCAATACGTAACTAAAATTGGTACTGCCGGTAGTTGGGTTAAGCCAGCTTCAGGATATTCGTTTAAAAATGCTGAGCGATACAGCCAATTGATTGTCAACAATATCAAGAATAACCGCTTACCAAGTCATAAACTTTTGAATACTTTGTTCAGAAAATATGATTCTCTCTTTATAGATGTTCTTTATCATCATAATGAAATAGGTGTGAATTTATTCAAAACAATGTATACCAAAAATGAAGCCTACCAAATATTGGCCTTCCTTGATGAAGAAACCACTCGCGCTGAAGAATTTAAAATCATCAATTCTTTTCCTCGCTGGCCTTTCATGCGTTCGCTTTTTAAAAAGTTATTTTCTTAACTGAGCGTATGCCTAAGTAGTGTGTCAAGACACCTCAAAGGTGTCAGAAGCCAAAGCATAAAAATATTACAGATACTTTGCAATCGGATTTTCCCCCTCCCAGGTACCAACTGATTTGTAAGGTTTGAATCTAGCGAAGAGTTCTTCCTTGTACCACTTCAACTGCCTGGTCTTATTGATAGCTTCTCGATGTTCTTTACTGCTATAAGCAAAATTATTTAGAGATTCTTTATCTCTCCAAATACTTAGTGTAGCCATTTGTATTACTGGAAGTTCCCCCACCCCCTTGGTATAAATAAGTCCGGGATTTTCGTTTAAGGGTTGATGGGAAGTGGGCACATAGCGCCAGAAAGGAATAATCTTGTGCCACTTAATAGTTGCTCGTGTAAGCACAAAAATGATTTCTGTACCGGGTAATGATTCTTCGATATGAAAGGGATTACAACCATCCCATTGACCATGTGCTGAAACATTTTTCAAATAGACAGTCCATATTTCTGTCGCTCTCATTTGAAAGCGTTTAAAAATCTCAGCCGTATCAAAAAAAACCTGGGCTGCTTCTTCACTTTCCCATACCTGCAAGAGAACATAAGTTGACCAATCTGGAAAAGCATTGAAGCCCAGACCACGACCACTACCCATCAATTTATAAAAAGATTGTCCTTTCGCTCTTTTCAAACTTTGATGCGCAAGCTGCATCATTGAAAGCGCCCATATCTTATTGGTTACAGTCTTAAATTTAAAGAAGGTCACTGTGGTAATCTGCGACATGCAATCATAACAAGTATGTCAGGTATCTGTTCTGATTTTTAGACATGATTCTTTCAGCAAAATTTGCTGAAATTCTAGTATGAAGAAAACTAAAACATCAAGAGAGGCACCAATTTGGATAGAAAATTCTTTATGCTGTCGATATAGATGACCATTTCAGCCTTTTGAAAGATTGATAAATTGGGATAAAAAAATAGCCACAGACCTGCCGGCAGGTATGTGGCCAAGTATTTATTTTAAAAGTGATTTCACATCAGCAGTCTTCTTTAGGTTTTCAAAATTAATTTTTATCTCTTCTAGCTTGTTATTTGTCAACTTATACACTTCTTGTTGTTGATCAGTTGGAGGTGCATCAGCACTTGAGATTTGCCCCTCTTTAGCCATCGCTAATAATCGCTCCAATATCTGAGGTGGATTTCTGAAAATATCAAAGCGTGCACCCGTCTGATGAATATCGTGCAGGCCAGCTTCTAACTGGTAAATCTTGTCTTCCAGTATGGCGGCTTTCTTGCCTGCCTGTCCCTGCCCGTCCGGCAGGCGGGCGGTAGGCAGGTCTCCTTTCTTCGCGAGAAGTTTCGCACGCATAGTTTCCATCTCGCCTATCAATTGAAGTGTGGTACTTGTCGAACTATAAAGTTTCCTACCAAAATCATACTGCTTTGCAATGTCAGATTCAGATCCCTTTGTGATGGGATCCTTAAGTACAGTCAACGATTGCTGGTACTCCTTTCCATTTGCTTTTAACACAACCGTATAGATTCCGGGAGGTGTCAATGGAGGAGTCATACCGGGCCCAATATCGAGATCATAGATAAACATTGTGCGTTCTCCTTTTTCATCCAACTTTACCCAATCCTCCTTTCCTCTTGGCAATGTTTTAAGTTTTGGAAAAACATAGTCTTGATGACGCATATTCCAATACACACGATTTATACCCGGTTTGTTCTTCCCCTTAATTTTTTGGATCAGATCGTTATTCGCATTATAGACAAACACTTCTACGCTATCTTTCGATTTCTCGCGGAGATAATAATTAATGTCCGCTCCATCCGGAGGATTTTGTCCAGACACATAGCTATCATCTCTTTTCATTCCATTAATATCCTGAAAGCGATAAGCCTTGCGCACTGAAAAGAGATGTGCTTCTGAGTTCTGAATCTGCTCCGAGAATTCCCTGATTGGCGTAATATCATCTAAGATATAAATGCCTCGTCCATAGGTAGCCACTACGAGATCATTAAAATTCTTTTGTACTTCAATTCCAAAGATTGGAACTGGCGGAAGGTTATTTTTTAACTGTATCCAATTCTTGCCATCATCAGGAGAAAAATACAATGACTTTTCGGTGCCCATCCAAAGCAATCCTTCTTTTGCAGGGTCTTCTTTAATCTGATTCACAAAATTAGAGTTGTTGGACGGTAGATTCACATCCAGCCGTTTCCACGTTTTACCAAAGTCGGCTGTCTTATAAACATATGAACCAAAATCACCAACGTAATGAGCGTCAACAGCCATATAACACGTGCCTGCATTATAGTTAGAGGCATCCAAATGGCGTATTGTTCCCCACTTCGGCAAGCCTGGCACATTAGCCGAAACATTTGTCCAGGTCTTTCCTCCATCTTGTGTAACATTTACCTGACCATCATTGCTGCCCGTCCACAATACGCCAGCCTTTACAGGTGATTCGGCCATCGAATAAAGCGTGCAACCATCCCATGTCATCAGGTTATCACTTGCCATGCCACCTGAGTTTTGCTGATGTGTCTTATCATTCGTGGTCATATCAGGGCTAATCACTTGCCAACCTTGTCCACCATTATTGGTTTCATGAACATATTGGCTACCTACCCAAGTCCTTCCTTTTGTATGCTTTGAGACTACAATTGGAAAGCTCCAATGCCATCGATACTTAGCATCGGCAGGAGCAGCCCCTATTTGTGTTTGAGGCCACACGCGCACATCCCTCGAGTGCATAGTCGTAAGATCAAAAATATCCAGCCCTCCATCATAGCAACCCGACCATACAATGTTATTGTCAAAAGGATCTGGTATTGCATAGCCACTTTCACATCCACCCACACCGTGCCAAGCACCTAACGGAATTGATCGGCCATCTAAGTAACGGCTTGGTCCACGATACGACCATGCATCTTGTCTATTACTATACACCCAATACGGCACTCGATCATCAACGGCTATATGATACATCTGTGCGATAGGGAGATTAATATTTCGCCAAGTCTTTCCGTTATTAAACGTCATGTTGAGACACCCATCATGCGCACAGAGTATTCTATTGCCGTCTTTGGGATCAAACCACATATCGTGATTGTCACCACCAGCGGACCACGGGCCAAAACTCTTATCGAAGGTCTTACCTCCATCCGTTGATTTCATGACACCCACACAAATAGTATACACCGTGTTTTCGTCAGCAGTTGATACCCGCAGTCGTGTGTAATATCCAGCACGCTGACCCATTGAGTGGTTCTTCTGCATGAGCTTCCAGCTATCTCCTCCGTTTTCCGATCGATATAGTCTCGGCTCTTTATCTTCTATCAATGCATACACAATATTTGGATTGGAATAAGAAACATCAACAGAAGTTTTTCCCACGGGATGATCAGGCCCACTCTCCAACCCATTGCGCAATGGCTCCCACGTTTTACCTGCATCTTTGCTTCTGTAAATACCACTGGAAGATCCACCACTTTTTAAATTCCATGTTTTAATTTCTGTTTCCCACATCGCAGCAAAGAGGATGTTAGGGTTTTTAGAATCCATCGAAAAATCTGAACAACCTGTATTTTCATTTAAGAAAAATACGCGTTCCCAATTCTTACCACCGTCCGTTGTTTTATAAACGCCCCGCTCCTGTTGTGGTCCATGTGCATGACCCAGTGAAGCAACATAGACTGTATTGGTATCAGTAGGATGAACAATCACACGGCTAATGCGATAGGTTTTTTCAAGCCCCATACTCTTCCAAGTTTTTCCGGCATTGGAAGATTTATAAACGCCATTGCCTACTGCATGTGCTGGACGAATCAAAAAAGGTTCACCAGTACCAGCCCAAACTTGTTTTGGATTAGATGGTGCAATCGCCAACGCTCCAATGGCTGAATCCTCGGTATCATCAAAGATGGATTTCCATGTAAGGCCTCCATCATCTGTTTTCCAAATACCGCCTGAAGCAGCACCAGAATAGGATACATTAGGATTGCCAGGCTCACCAACAACGGAGATCATACGATTACCATCTGGGCCGATGAATCGAAAGTTTAGTTGAGAGAATAATTTCGGATCGAATGCTTGAGGAAAAGCAATTGATCCTGTAAGAATCAAAATCAAAGTGAGTATCAGGTGTTTCATGTTTCTAGTTTCAGGTTAGGGTTAGAAATGTACTAATCCTGAAACAGAAACCACGATAACCTATTAACAAATCTTGATAGGATTTTGACTAGCGGTAGTGAAAGGGATGCTGGATGCAAGATACTAGATTCTGGATGCTTGATCCTTGTGGGTAGTCGATCTCCAGCATCAAGAATCTAGAATCAAGTATCTCTTCTATTCGTATCTCAATGAGTCCGAAGGATTCGACCTCGCAGCTTTAATAAAATGGAAACTAACTGTGAGCCATGCGATTGATGCTGCTATTATTCCCCCAATTAAAAAGACTCCAATTCCCAATTCAATCCGGTAAGCAAACGTGCTTAACCAGCTGTTCATAGCATACCATGCCAACCCTGTCGCCATCACAAATGAAATTCCAACTAACATCATGAATTCTTTGGATAGCAATGTGCTTACGGACGAAACCGTTGCTCCCATCACTTTGCGAATGCCAATTTCTTTGGTGCGCTGTTCAGCGGTGAAGGAGGCGAGTCCGAGCAAACCAAGACATGCCACAAAAATGGCGATTCCTGTCATGACCGTAAAAAGCTGCCCAAGTTTTTGTTCCTCTCTGAACAGCTCATCAAAATTCTGATCGAGGAAAGCATACTCAAAAGGTTCGTTTGCTGCTGTCTTTTTCCACTCCGCCTCAACTTTTGCCACGGCTTCCTTAGCTGAGCCTTCA
>JAYVBN010000283.1:0-7181 GCA_043750455.1 Bacteroidia bacterium
AGTAGCTTTCGCTCTTCTTCCTGGCTCTCGCCCAAAATATCACTTAGCTCATTTTTCTTATTATCAAGGTCTTCCATTCTCTCCTTGATCAGCTTTTCAATTCCTGCGATCTCAACTTTTTTGGCTTCCGTTTTTTCTTTGGCCTCCTTTATTCTTTTTTCGCAGATCAGAACCTCCAATTCCTGAAGCTCAACTTCCTTGGTGATGGCATCGAACTCACGGTTATTCTTTACATTCTTCTGTTGCTCATTGTATTTCTTAACCAACTTCTCTGCTTCTTTGATCCCTTCTTTATTTTTCTTCACTGAGTCTTCAAGCTCCTTTTGATCTTCTTCGAAACGGTTTAAACGGGTCTTATACCCCTCCATTTCATCTTCAAGGTCTTGAACCTCGTCTGGCAGATCGCCTCTAAGCTTCTTTAATTGGTCAAGCTTGCTATCGACAGACTGTAACTTTACAAGCGCTTCTAATTTTTGTGCAACTGTGTGATTTTCCATTGCTTATAGATAACTGATTGGGTTTGTTATTGTTTTTGAAAAAATGATCGCAAAAGTATTGAATTTTTCCCTAATAACCTCCTCCAATAATTCTTTAGTAAACTGCTCACTTTCATAGTGCCCAATATCTGCAATCATGATTTTCTCGTCCGAATCGAAGAATTCGTGGTACTTAAAATCAGATGAAACGTAAACATCCGCCTCTTCTGCTATGGCCTTGGTCAGCAGAAAACTGCCTGCGCCACCGCAGATCGCTATTTTTTTTACTTTTTTCATAACTGGTCTGGTATACCTGACACAATCTGCTTTCATGGTCATTTTCAAATGCTCAAGAAAAACCATTGGTTCCAGCGCGTTTTCAAGTTCCCCAATCATACCAGCACCCACCTCCTGATTTTTATTTTCCAGACGGGTAATGTAGTAGGCGACCTCTTCATAGGGATGTGCCTCTAGCAGGGTGCTCATAATTTTAGATTCAAGATGGTTGGGGAAGATTACTTCGGCTCGGATTTCTTCCACTTTCTTGAATTCATTTGGTTTGCCGATATATGGTGATGAACCTTCCTTTGGCTTGAAGGTTCCACTACCCTCCGTCCTGAAACTACAATTTTCATATTGACCTATGTTTCCAGCTCCGGCCTGATGTAATGCATGAATAACAGCGTCTGCTTTTTCCGCGGGGATGAAGGTGACCAACTTCGAAAGGGTATCTTTTTTTGGAGCAAGCACTCTCAAATTTTGTAACCCAATAATTTCACTTATCTTTTTGTTCACGCCAAGGTGTACATTATCAAGATTGGTGTGAATGGCATAGATGGCGATGTCGTTCTTGATGGCTTTAATTATCGTGCGCTCGACATAATTCTGACCAGTCAATTTTTTTAATCCTTTGAATAGTATGGGATGATGAGCAACGATGAGATTACATTTTTGATCAATAGCCTCGTTGACAACAGCTTCTGTACAATCAAGGGTAACCAATACGCCAAGAATATCCGCGTTGGAATCACCTGTAAGCAAACCACTGTTGTCGTAACTTTCCTGAAATGATCTTGGCGCAATTGATTCAAGATAGGTTGTTACATCTTTTATCTTTGTCATTTCTATTGATTCCTTAGTTTTAACCAAAATTACATAAAGAATAGCGCCTGATGATTATGATGCTTTTGAGGATACTCCTTTTTCCATTTACCCTTTTGTATGATGCGATCACCCGATTTCGCAATCACCTTTACAACATTGGATACAAGCATTCTTTCCGATTTGATGTTCCGCTAATCGGAGTTGGAAATCTAAACGTTGGCGGATCGGGAAAGACCCCCATGATTGAGTATTTGATAAAGCTGTTAATGCCTGGAAATAATATTTCTATTTTGAGCCGCGGCTATGGTCGATTAACAAGAGGACTACGGTTTGCAAACGACAAGGAAACGGCCCGAACAATAGGAGACGAGCCATTACAGTTTTTTCGTTCATTCAAAGACAAAGTAAATGTTGTAGTGTGCGAAGATAGAGCCTTCGCGATTCCAACTATTTTGCAAGAGTTTCCTGAGACTAGTCTGGTTTTGATGGATGATTCTTTTCAGCACCGTGCAGTGAATCCTCAGTTAAATATTTTATTAACCGAATACGCTTTGCCTTTCTATAAAGATTATGTAATGCCATTTGGAAAATTAAGGGAGGCAAGGATAGGCTCTTGTAGGGCAGATATTATTGTTGTCACGAAATGCAATTCAAAAATTTCAGATTCAGAGATGAAGGACATTACGTTGACAATAAATGGGATATCGGGCGATAAGCCGGTTTTCTTCAGTGCTATTCAGTATGGAAATCCAATTTCATTTGGTGGGAATTTCACCACGGCAACGCCAGATATTATTCTTGTTTCAGGAATTGCCAATCATAATAGTTTTGAAAACTATGCGCGAACTAAATTTAACGTGATTAAGCATTTCGCATATAAGGATCACCACCGTTATACAAAAGATGAGCTCGCAAATATTAAAGAATTTCTATTAGCTCTTGGAAAGCCTATTTCAATTTTAACCACTGAAAAGGATATGGTCAGATTAGTTGATCTGGAGTTTTCGGAAATTGTATCGGGTTTGCCGTGGTTTTATATCCCAATTGAAAGCGTCCTCTTAAAAGATGGTTCGGAATTTGATAATCTGGTTAGACAAGCCATTAAAGCTTAGGCATAACTTTATTTATCAAGTAGGGTCTTTCATTATCTTTGCGGGTGTTTTTGAGAAAAATAGTAACTTTTATAGCAATTGTCTTGCCCCTGGCGCAAGCGCTTTCGCAAAATACGGGAGGCAAAAACCGTGTGGGCTCAAAAGTAATTGACGACTCAACAAAGCAAATCTATGGTCCTAAGACGGCTACATGGATTAATGAAAAGGATCTTTTTGAGAACAAAGTCAACTATCACCCAATCGACACTTCAATTTTCAACTACCACCGATGGACGTATGTTCAACGCTTTAATAATTTTTATAAAGACTTAGGTATTGTAGGGACAGCATTGAATTCCATTTTTCCATTGTCCCCCTCTTCCATTGGCGTGTCTACGGGTTACTCAGTCTATGAACCGTATTTTAATAGTGAGGAGGTAAAGTATTTTGACACCAAGTCTCCTTACACCAGAATGTATGTTGTTTGGGGTGGAAAGGGAAGAGCAGCTACGCGAATTGAATTTAGTAGAAATATTAATCCTCGCTGGAATTTTGGATTCAACTATCGCCCGCTTTTGGTTGATAAGCAGATTCAACGGAGAGGAAAAGGCGACCGGCAGACCATAAGCCATTATATTGATTTATACACAGCCTATCGTACTAAGAACGATAAGTATTCACTCTTGGTAAATTATAGGCGAATGCGACATACAGTCAATGAGAATGGGGGCGTTAACGTAACTGTACCACCGGATTCAACATATTCTTCGCTATTTCTAAAAAACACGAAGCCTAAATTGTCATATGCCACCAGCGTGGAGCAGCGAAATAATTTGCACTACTTCCATCAGTTTAAGGTTGGCAAGGGTTTGCAAATTTATCATAAAGGAGATTTGGGAAAGCAGTACAATCTTTACAGAGATGACTTGTCTCAGGAACCTGATTACTATGACAATTATGAGAAGAAACTTGGTAAAGACTCAATCAAAATAAAAGACAGCGTCAAGTACGCCTATTTGCAAAATGAGTTTGGCATAAAGGGAAATGCAAATAGAATCTTTTACAATTTTTATTATAGAATAAAGTCATACGAATTTAGTTACAAATACCTCCGTGCTGATTCCTTAAAATTTAGCCCAAAGGGAAAGGAATATTATGCAGGCGCTAAAGTTGGCTATTCTTTTGATTCGCTTAATTCAGTAAGTGGTTTGGTAGAATATTTATTGGACGGAAACTACCGTGTTGAAAGTGAACTGAGTACAAAGTGGATTGATGCGTCAGCCAGAAGACTGTCGTCCAAACCTGGATTTGTTCAGAATGCGTACCGGGGCAGTTTTGATTATTGGAGTAATAATTTTTCGAATGTGCAGACCGACCAGGCCTTTGTATTCTTAAAGGGTAAACTCGGCCCCTTGTTTGTATCACCAGGCGTTAACTATACTGCCTATCAGAATTACATTTATTATGAGAAGAGAGATTCTTTTCCGAATACGGATCAAAAGGTTTTGCCCGTGCAGTCTAAGGGTTCGCAGATATTGGTCGCTCCGGAAATTCGGATGGATTTTAAATTCTTTAAAAGCTTCCATTTTCGTCCTCAGGCGATCTATTCAAAACTTATCAAGAATGATGACAAAGCTTTGCGAGTGCCTGAGTTGTTTATCAATAGTCAATTGGCCTTTGAAGACCATCTGTTCAAGAGGAATATTGAGGTACAGATTGGAGTTGATGTTCATTGGCACTCGGCTTACACAGCATTGGCATATGACCCCGCGATTCAACAATTTTATGTTCAGAATAATGTGGTATCACCTGCCTTTCCATTAATGGATATTTTTCTAAATGGAAAAATCAAGACTGGAAAGTTTTTCGTAAAGTATCATAATTTTGTTCAACTCATTACCAAGTCCGGACATTTGCCCACTCCGGATTATCCTGGTCAGGGCAACGTCCTTGATTTTGGGTTTGAACTATTATTGTTCGATTAGATGGAAAAGCATGTGCTGGGTTTGGTGTTGCCAACGGATCCTAGATGGACAGATATCGCCAATAAAAATATTCATGAGATATTGGTTGATCATGCGTATTGCGAGCAGAAGGCCGCATCTTCAGGTATTTCTATCATTGTTCAATA
This sequence comes from Bacteroidia bacterium, assembly GCA_043750455.1. Lineage (GTDB taxonomy): Bacteria > Bacteroidota > Bacteroidia > Cytophagales > Cyclobacteriaceae > ELB16-189. The sequence goes on from JAYVBN010000283.1 coordinate 4,803, forward strand.
CCCAGAGAAGGAAAGGCTTGTAGAAGTTCTTACTGCAATTGTGGCTGAAGAGTGGTCGCATTTTGAACGAGTGCTTCAAGAGCTAAGAAAGCGAGGCATGTCATTGGGGCCGCAACGCAAAGATGAATATGTTATAAAATTGTATGCGCTCATCATACAGGGTGGAAGCCGCGAGCATCAGGTAGTTGAAAAACTTTTGATAAACGCGTTAATAGAAGCTCGAAGTTGTGAACGCTTTCGATTATTGTCTAAAGAAATCTCAGACCCAGGCCTTAGCGAATTTTATCATGAATTGATGGTGTCGGAGGCTGGCCACTACAAAACCTTTCTCTCTTTGGCCAAAGAATACATGGATCCGAAAGTTGTTGAAGCCCGTTGGAGGGAAATACTAGTTGCTGAAGCAGAGATTGTCAAACATTTAGAAGTTAGAGGAGATAGGATGCACTGATAATTAGGGATTAGAACTTGGCATTGGGGACGAAAATTCAACGATCAGATGTCTAAGACCTAATGCTCAATTCCTTCATTATGTTTTCTGTTTCTTTTTCTTTGCTGCCGGAAACAGAATATTATTAAGTATCAATCTATACCCCGCAGAATTTGGATGAAGGTTGAGGTCGGTTGGCTCTTCGTATACTTGGTGTTGATAGTCTTCGGGGTCATGTCCACCATAGAAAGTCCAAAAGCCTTTCCCGAAAATACCATGTAAATATTTGGCTTCTTTTATCCCTATGTTTTCTCCCATAATGGTAACATCCGATTTGATCAGGTGTTTTTTAAAACCAGTTGTTTGCCCATAGAATCCTTTAATCACGCGAGTATGATTTTGCGTAAGCATGGAGGGAATAGGATCCCACTTCGCGGAGAATTCAAAAATGGTAAAGTAATCGTTGTCTTGCCGCAAGCCACGGTCAACAAAATTGTTGTCGATGTCAGAAAATTCATACTGATAAGGATCGCGCGAAAGTCGGAAGTCAGTAAACGCAAACGTATTTCCAAAGTTTAATTTCTCCTGGGCTTGTTGATCTGCAGCATCGCCATCGTACATACGTTCACAAATATCAATTCCTTCTGCTGCCAGAGCAATGTCATATGAGTCAGTAGCAGAGCACATAGCAAATAGAAATCCACCACCGGCAACAAATTCTTTTATTCTTTTTGCCACAGCCAATTTCATTTGCGAGACTTTATGAAACCCATTGTTGCGCGCAGTTTCTTCGGCTTCCTTTTGCTGTTCAATGTACCAGGGCATATTAGCATAGTTGCCAAAGAATTTTCCATACTGCCCAGTGAAATCCTCATGGTGGAGGTGTAACCAATCGTATTTGGGCAAATTACCTTGTAAGACTTCATCATCAAAAATGACATCGTATGGAATTTCGGCATAGGTGAGCACCATGGTTACGGCATCGTCCCATGGCTGTTTGGTTTTTGGGGAATAGACAGCTATTCGTGGAAATTTCTCCAGCTTCATTAGATCATAATTGACTGCCGGGCTTGCTATCTCGGTTATGATTGAATTGGCTTGGGCGTCTGATATCACCTCAAAACTTATGCCCCTCACTACCAATTCATTCTGAATCTTTGGATGGTATTTGCACATAAAACTTCCTCCACGATAATTCAGCAGCCAGTCCACCTCGTTGTCGGACTTCAATATCCAGTAGGCTAAACCATAGGCCTTCAGGTGATTCATCTGCTTTTCATCCATAGGGATAAAAATGTAGTTGGCTGTAGCTATCCGCGCCAAGGCCATAAAACAGAACAAAATAGTAAATCGCATCGTTAGAGCATTCAGCTGGTTAAACGGTGTAACAAAATATTCGAATAAAAGTCTCATTACATAACGATCAACATCATATTTTTGATTCTTCTTGTAAACGGAATTCATGAACCTGATAGAAAACTTTAAAGAAGGCTTACGATCCATTCAAGCTAACCTGCTTCGCTCGGTGTTAACCGCCCTTATTGTGGCAATCGGAATAACTTCCCTTGTAGGCATACTTACCGCAATTGACGGTATTGAGTATTCCGTGTCAGAGAGTTTATCTTCTTTGGGTGTTAATGTTTTTGATATTTCTTCTAAACGCAACCGCGGTGGCAACCAGCAGGGAATTAAGGAAAAAGTCTATCAGCCAATGCAATTGAGTGAAGCCCAAAAATTTATTGACAGGTTCACATTCCCTGCCACCATAAGCCTTTCAGCGGATCTGACGAGTATTGCGGAGGTGCGGCATTTTTCAAAGAAGACAAATCCAAACATTAGTGTCAATGGAGTTAATGAAGAGTATTTGGCGATAAAGGGATTGAACATTGATAAAGGAAGAAATTTTTCTCCGATTGAAATTCAATACGGTTCTAAAGTTGTGATTCTTGGGA
>JAYVBN010000284.1:0-4648 GCA_043750455.1 Bacteroidia bacterium
AAGATGGTGATGAGTCTTATCCAAACTCTTGGCTTTGAGATTAGTGAAACCATGGCTCATAGTATTGCTATTCCGGTAGCGTTTACTGTGCTTACCATATTACATATTGTGTTTGGAGAATTGGCACCTAAAACGATAGCAATCCGTTACCCCAAATCTACCACCCTTAGCCTGTCTGTTCCGCTTCGTGTTTTTCACTTCGTGTTCCGCCCTTTCATCTGGTTTCTGAATGGCTTTGCTAACATCATTTTGAAAATATTTGGAATTAAACCAATGAATGAAACGGAGATCCATTCAGAAGAAGAATTGAAATTGATCATTGCAGAAAGTCAGGAAGGCGGTGCTATTGAGCAAAGCGAGCGTGAACTGATTCAGAATGTATTTGACTTTGATGACCGGATTGTAAGGCAGGTGATGGTGCCCAGGATAAAAATTTCGGCTATCCGTTTGGATTCGCCCATTCCTGAGGTAATGAATTTAGTATTGAAAGAGGTATACTCCAGATATCCGGTCTACGAAAATACCTTAGAGGAAATCGTTGGAGTGGTTCACGCCAAAGATATTATTAGTCTCTTCATGCAGAATAATGATAAAGGATTAAAGGATATCATGCGTCCTGTGCATTTTGTACCTGAGACAAAACCTATTGATTCCTTACTTCGGGAGTTTCAAAAACGAAAAACTCAGATGGCCGTAGTAGTCAGTGAATTTGGCGGCAACATAGGGCTAGTAACTCTGGAGGATATTTTGGAAGAATTGGTTGGCGAAATACAAGATGAGCATGATCATGAACAACAGATTGTAGTCCCGTTAGAGGCGAACCGTTATCAGGTTTCAGCGCTTTTCTCTCTCCACGATATTAACAAGTTTTTAAAATTCTCTTTTCCGGAGTCAGATGACTATGAGACGTTGGCAGGACTACTTAGTTATCATTGGCCAAATATGAAAGAAGGTGACGAGATTAAACTTTTCAATTATAAAATCAAGATTTTAAAATTGAATAAAACACTTCCCGAAACTGTTGAAATTGAATGGAGTGGGCCTGCTCTGGTTGCCTAAAACCATTTTTTGTAGCGGAAGTAAAAGACCATTGAGCTTACAATTACTCCCATAAATACTAGCACGGAGAAATATCCATATTGCCAGTGAAGTTCTGGCAGGTTATCGAAGTTCATTCCATAGATACCTACTATGAATGACAATGGAATGAAGATCGTAGTGATAATAGTCAACAACTTCATCACCTCGTTCATTTTGTAATTAATTGTGTTCATATACAAATCCATTAATGTTGAGGTAAGGTCTTTATACGTATCCAATGAGTCAATGAGATGGATCACATGGTCATAAACATCTGAGTAGTACTTTAATGTATGCTGTTCAATAAAGCCAGACTCGTTCTTAATCATTTTGTTTAGAGCTTCCCTAAGTGGATAAACCACTTTTCTGAGGTAAATAAATTCCTTTTTCAGTTCTTGAATTTCCCTGAAATCATCAATCGTTGGATTTTTTTGAGCAATGTTTTCCTCCAGTGCCTCAACTTTGTATCCAACGTTTTCCAGGACAGTGTAATAACTGTCAACAATAGTGTCGATAAGCCTATAGAGAAGATAATCTGCTCCACGCTTTCTAAATACCCCACTGTCATTTTTTATTCGATCGCGAAGATGATTAAAAATGTCTCCCTCTTTCTCTTGAAACGATAAAAGAAAATCTTTTCCTAAAACAAAACTGATGTGCTCGTAGTCAATTTCGTCTCCATCCATTCGATACAACATTTTCATGGTAAGGAAAAGATGATCATCATACTCATCTATTTTGGGTCTGTGGTCGGTATTCAGAATGTCTTCCAGAAGCAGGTAATGAAGATTAAAATGATTACCAATTTTCTTTATAAGTTGAGTATTTGACAAACCATCAACGTTAATCCAGTTAATAGATTTTCGGTCGCATTTTTCAAGGATCTCCTCCACGGGTACATTCTCAACCCGGAAAAAGGAATTCTCATTGAAAGAGATCATTTCCAAAATAATATTGGAGGATGGCGAAGTCCCTGAATTATCCTCCACAGCCTTATGCGCGGTTATATGTGAAGATTTTTTGGTGTGCTTATTTCTTTTCTTGAAAATCATTCCTGTGAATTATAGTTCGATATGGGTAAGGGATCTCTATCCTATTTTTATCGAATTGGTGTTTAACATTCTTATAAAGATCGCATTTTAATTCAAATCCTTCAACAGCATTTTTTGCCCATGCGTAAGCCCTTAATTGTACTGCAAAATCTGTAATGCCAAGCGTTCGAACCATTACCTGATGCTCACCTTTACTTTGTTCTTCTGGTGTGCGCCCATCAATGCAATAAGGATGTTTTAATGCTTCTTGTTGAATTAATCGAATGGCATCGTCTATGTTAGAATCAAACGAAATGTTAAACTCAATAAACATGCAAACGCGTTCGTCATTAAGTGTTGAGTTAATAATGGTTTCGTTACTAATTACACTATTAGGTATTACTACCCGCCTGTTTTCAAAGTCTTTAATTACGGTATGCCTCAAGGTGATATCTTCAACATCGCCAGAATAAAGTGATCCTATCTTTACGCGGTCACCCACGCTAAAGGGTTTAAAAATCACTAGAAATATACCGCTTACAATATTTGAAAAAGCAGCCTGAGAGGCAAAGCCCACAATGGCTGCCAAAACTCCGGCACCTGTAAGAAGAGTTGTACCAAAATCTTTAAATGCAGGAATGGATCTAAAGATAATTATAGCTGCGACCAGAAAAGCAATAAAGTCGATAGCATTCTTAAAAAAATTGTACCGGGTTGGGTCTACCTTAAGTTTTTTGGCTGCTGCTTTGAAAAATCTTCCGATGATCATCCGGAGCAGTCGCGAAATGATAAACGTTATAGCCAGTACGATAATGGCAAAAACAAACTGCTCCCAATATTTATCCATAATTTTCACAAGCCCTAAAATAGTCATAAGTCAACAGCCAAAAGTTAATAGTACCTTTTTTTTCCAGCTATCATTTACCGTGGAGGGTGTATACTTTTGCTTATTATTGCAGTTCATGCTATTACGGTTAGACGATATTAAGGCACCTATTGCCAGAGAAATGGAGGATTTCGAGCAGAAATTTCGATCATCCATGAAGACGAAAGTATTGTTGCTTGACAAAATCATGAATTACATTGTCAAGAGAAAGGGTAAACAGATGCGACCGATGTTTGTCTTTTTAAGCGCTGGCGCTTGTGGAACAATTTCCGATTCAACTTTTCGAGGTGCATCCCTTATTGAATTGCTTCACACGGCAACACTTGTACACGATGATGTAGTGGATGATGCTAATTATAGGAGAGGTTTTTTTTCTGTTAATGCGTTGTGGAAAAATAAGATTGCCGTTTTAGTCGGAGATTTTCTTCTTTCCAGGGGCCTGATTTTATCAGTCGAGAATAAGGACTTCAACTTACTAAGCATTGTCACCGAGGCGGTTAAAGAGATGAGTGAAGGTGAACTTCTGCAAATGGAGAAAGCCCGGCAGTTGGATATTAACGAGGAGGTTTACTACGAAATCATTCGTCAAAAAACAGCTTCCCTCATTGCTTCGTGTTGTGCTGTAGGAGCGAGTTCAGTTCAGGCGTCTGATGATGTTGTGGAGAAAATGAAATTATTTGGCCAGCACGTGGGCATGGCTTTTCAAATTAAAGATGATTTGTTTGACTACGGAGAAGATGAGATAGGCAAACCTTTAGGCATCGATATCAAAGAAAAAAAGATGACCCTGCCTTTGATCTATGCTTTATCGAAAGCATCTTGGTTAGAAAAGAGAAGGGTAATAAGTATCGTAAAAAATGAGAGTGAAAAACCGAAAAAAGTGAAAGAGGTAATAGACTTCGTAAAAAAATCAGGAGGTATAGAGTATGCTACCGAATCAATGAAAAATTATCACCTTCAGGCCAATGATATGCTTTCTAAATTACCAGATTCGGTTTATAAAAATTCTTTATCACAGTTGGTGCAATTTACAATTGATAGGAGGAGTTAACAGTAATCGGTAGGATGATGATCTGTAATACGTTCGCAGCATCTTCACAAGACAGGTACACTAAGCAACCTTCACTCTAGTTCTTCCAGCTTCCAGCACAGCGTAATCTTTTACAATCTTGAATGTATCTGAATCTAGATTTTCCGAGGCTGGCCCAGTCTTTTCAGGAGTGAAATTACCTTCATTTGCCCACCATTGTTGAGCATTTTCCTTTGCGGCTTTTCTGTCAACTTCAAAATATCCAATTACCGAGTCTGAAATAATCCATGGCTTGCCTATGGTGGCGTATTTATCAAAAATCATTGAGCGCATTTGTGTTCCGCTTGATTGGTTTTTGAAATGAGATATTGTGTACGACATGGTTTCTGGTTCTGTCATCACCATATCCCAATATTTTCTTGAACTGATCACTTGGGCAGTTGTCAGCAGATAGCCAAATCCTTTTTCAATAGGTTCCTTGGTAATTGTACAAGAAGCCTTTAATTCCTTCTTCTTTTTCCCGAAAAGTGTATCCAGCAGTGCCATAGGTTAGTTGTTATATTCCTTAGATACTCTCAAAAGGGTAAATAGTTGCATTAGAACAAAGATTTTTTGTTCCAA
>JAYVBN010000285.1:0-2005 GCA_043750455.1 Bacteroidia bacterium
CTTTACCGTGGATTATACAGGCACAGTCACGCTAAAGATAAGCGTACAAGGCACGCCAACGTATTCCACTATCGTCACTTATAGTGGAATGAGTTCTGGTTCGGCTACTCTGCTGAAGGGTGGATGTGGTTTAACCACAATAACCTTTACAAACATTACTCCTGGTGCAAAATCATTAACGCTAGCTCTTAGTTCTCCGGATGGCGGTTCGGTCTTGGGTGCCTGCGGCCAGATTGATTATCCTCAAAAGCAAATAATAAAAGAATTCTACTTAGAAGACTTTGAGGAAAGTGCGTTGGCTACCACAGATTTAACACTGGCGCATACCGGCAGGAAATATTTTAGTGGCGATTATACCGTAAACTTCGCTTTGCCAAATGCCAGAAGTTATTTTATTGAATATTGGTATTTGGATGCCATTAACAAGTGGCAATATATTTCAAAACCCTTTACAGGTACTAGCATGTTACTTGCAGAAGGAAGCGCTATTGATGATGTTAGAATTTACCCCAAAGATGCACAGATGAAAAGTTACACTTATGATACTATTTTGGGCATGACTTCATCCATTAGCGAGAGTAGTCAAACCTTTAAATATGAATATGACACGTTTGGCCGCCTTAAACTTATTAGAAATGACAAAGGCGAGATAGAGAAACAGTATTCATACAACCATAAAACAAACTAATATTCAAATAAGAACACACAGTGAAAAGAAATATATTTCTCTTATTTTTTCTTTGCTGTCAGTCAGTCTTCGCACAGGTTACTTTGGATAGTCTGGAGGTTGACCTGCCTATTGATACGCTGTTTCAAAAGGAAATTGAAAAAGTAGACTCAATTCAATCTGCCTTTAAATTTAAAACCGATAGCCTACAACAGTTTTATAAAGAGCCATTGAGTAAAATTGATCTCGCTATCTTATCCGTACAGCATAAAGTAGATAGCCTGAGTTCACTTAAACTCCCTACAGGAAAGCTCACAAATAAAATGGATAGCCTTACCGATCTTAAAAGCAAAAAGATTGGAGAATTAAATCAGAAGGTAGATCAACTAAAAAGTAAGGCCACTGCTGGCTTAAAGGAAGTTACACTTCCACCACAAATGCAAGAGCCATTAGATAAAGTGACACAGTCAATAAAAAGTTATGTGCCAACATTGCCTGGTGGAAAGTTGCAAGAATTTAATCCGGGAAAATTACCAGGGCTTAAGGAGTTAGATATTCCAAAAGGGAAGATCCCTGATGTAAAGAATTTAGGAGAGCTGGGAAAAAATATTCCGAAGTCGGATGAGTTGAACAAGGTTACTGGCGAATTAGGTAAAGTAAAAGAGATAACCGGTGAAGTAAGTGGTTTAGCCAAAGATGCGCAAAGCATAGCCACAGGAAAAATAGAAGAAGTAAAACACATTGATAAGACCATTGAAAAGCAGGCACTGAAAATCGATGAAGTCCAGGAACTACAAAAACAAGCAGGTGCAATCAATCCACTTGGAGAAGCAGGTCTCACAGGTACCGATCCTGAAGCTATGAAAAAGCAAGCGGCAGAATTGGCCAAAAAGGAAGCTATGGAAATGATTAAGTCAGAAGCAACCAACCACTTTGCTGGAAAAGAAGCATTGCTCCAAAAGAGTATGGACAAGATGACCAAGCTCAAAGGAAAATATTCGGAAGTAAAAAGTATGGCAGAGCTTCCAAAGAAACTGCCCAACCCATTGCGCGATTTGCCTTTCATCGAACGTATCATTCCTGGCCTCGCATTTCAAATTCAAAAGGATAACTACTTTTTATTGGATGTGAATGTATCGGCCATGTATCGTATCATTCCGAGGCTCTCTGCCGGGGCAGGCTGGGTAGAACGTATAGCTTTTGATAAACTAAAATTTCAGCAAAACCCAGAACGGGTGTATGGCCCCCGTGCAGCCTTTCAATTTAATTGGACGAAGGGAATCAACTTTCGGTTTCTGCCTGAAGTCTTAAACACTTTCGTTCCGCCTCAACTGTTAA
>JAYVBN010000286.1:0-2456 GCA_043750455.1 Bacteroidia bacterium
AAAGAATATCTTCCCCTTTAACAAGAGCCTCTGAGCAACCCAAGCAGCAATGGGGGAAAAATAAAGATATAAAATCTGAAATGGCACTCACATTTGTACGCCTCGTTTGTTTTGCAATTGAATGAACTCATCTTTGCAGCAGTAAAGATTACAATTATGAGCCTAGTAAAGCAATTTAATGATTACCGCAGCAAAATGAATGAAAAGATTTTGACTAGTGATAATTTAATAATCAAACGCATTTTTAATCTCGATACCAACGCTTACGCGGAAGGAGCTTTGGATGTGAAAAGCAAGGAGCTAATTGGATTGACTTGCTCACTGGTGCTTCGATGCGATGACTGCGTAAAGTATCATCTTGGAAAATGTAAGGAGGTTGGCTTTTCTACCGCAGAAGTGCATGAAGCTTTGGGTGTTGCAACTTTGGTTGGCGGCACTATTGTGATACCCCATCTTCGAAAGGCATATGAATTTTGGGAAGAACTAAATGCCTAGAAATATTAATTATGTTTAAGCGTGATTTAGACCTTGACCGTAAGTGGCACCAGTTGCTCGTGTTTGTTGAGGAAACCATAGGCAAAAAACCTAAAGATCTTAACGGTGTCCTGTTTATCATTGGGGTGCAGGAACTTGGCCGTGGAGCCAAGCCTTTCTCAAAAGAAGAAAAACAAGATCTCTTACACATCGCCATATGTAAAGTGCTGAGTCTCTCTGGCTACTATAAGCTGGATGGATTGGATAAAGACGGCTGGCCTCATTGGAAAATGGTAAAAAAACTGCCTCACTTCGACCTTTTAGAGCAGGAAAAGCTCTTAAAAATGCATGTGCTAGAATATTTTGAGCAAGAGTACGATTGGTTTTACAAACCAGACGCAACTTCATAAAATCTGGTATCTCTTCTGCCCCACTTTGGTTGATCAAGTGTTTCAAAAAATTTAATTGTCTCTTTCAATTTTTGACTTCGCTCTATTCTTCGCTTATCTTAGTAGATTGTAAAAACTAAGTGATGAGTATAAACGTTCTCACTAAATAAACTACGGAATGGTGGAGGGAGGGATTACATCTGTTTATGATAAGCTAATTTCTTTTAAGCGAAAGTACTACCTCAATCTATTCATAAGAGGAGGGCTGCTTACCTTATCGCTTATCCTTTTCTATTTTTTAATTGCTTCCCTTATTGAGTACAACCTTTGGCTAGGCACCTGGGCCCGCTTTACTATTTTCTTCTTGTTCTTCGCCCTTGTTGCATATTGCATATATCGCTTTTTAAAAAAACCAATTGCCTGGTGGTTGTATCAGAAGGGGCTTGGCCAGGACGACAGTGCCCGCTTAATTGGATCTTATTTTCCATCGGTGGGAGACCGATTGTTAAATCTGCTTCAGCTTTCTTCTGCCCAATCTGGCTCTGCTCTTTTAGAGGCTGGGGTAAAACAAAAATCAAAACTCTCTGATAACATTTCTTTTGAGCAAGCAATTGATTTGAAAAAAAACAGGCAATATTTAAAATATCTTTTCATTCCGTTAGGGATTATTCTAGTCATACTCTTCATCAACAGAAGCATACTTACGCAAAGCAGTCAACGTATTGTACATTTCACGCAAGAATTCTCACCAGAGGCGCCATTCAAATTCTTGATTCAAAACAAAAATCTTTTTGCCTTCTTCAATGAAGACTTTACGCTGGAATTAAAGTTAGACGGAGAGGCCATCGCGGAATCAGCCTACATTGTTTCCGGAAGCCAACGCTTGAAAATGGAAACACTCAGGCCTGGAGAGTTTACTTATATGTTTGAAAAAATTCAGAACGGCTTGGCGTTTCAGATTGAAGCTTCTGGGTTTTATTCTGATGCCTACACTATTACATTGGCCAATCGACCTGAGATAACAGAGATTAAAGTAAGTCTTGACTATCCCCGTTATCTTGGTCGAAGAAATGAAGAATTAAAAAATGCCGGCAATCTGGAAGTACCTGAAGGCACCAAAATTACCTGGAAGATCGGTACTGCCAATACCGCAAAAGCTTCTATTAGCTTCTCTTCTCAAGGGGCACCAAACGAGATGCAAATAATTGATGATCAGTTATTTACATTTGGTAAGGGTTTCAATAGCCCAGACCAATACTCCATTGATTTAGAGAACGAACAAAGCAAGAACAAAGAAAAGATTGCTTATTCAATTGCTGTTGCCAAAGATGGTTTCCCTGAAATCACAGTCGACTATCTTAAAGACTCTGTGCTTTTCAAGAGCATTATATTAGGCGGAGCTATTGTGGATGATTACGGTGTAACACAGCTCGACCTTATCTATCAGGTTGTAGGAAAGAATAATGAATCGGAAAAGAAACTTATCTCCATTCCAATTAATAAAAATCAACTTCAACAAAGTTTCTTTTACAATTGGAGACTTGATTCCCTAACACTTTCACCCGGAGATCGCCTTGATTATTTTCTTCAGGT
>JAYVBN010000287.1:0-16117 GCA_043750455.1 Bacteroidia bacterium
TGCAGGAAGGCGACCTGGTGTTGCGCGACCGTGGATACCTGATACTTGATGAGGTGCAACGGCACATCGACAACGCTGCCCATTGCATCTACCGCTACAAGTTCAATATGGTGTTGCTGGACCCCAAAACAGAAAAACCGATAGACCTGTTTTCCATACTAAAAACCAAACAACACTTGGATATGAAAATCACGCTGAACAATGAAGCCGGGACAATTGTTCGGCTGCTGGCGTTCCCGGTATCAAAAGAGGTGGCGGACAACCGTAGGATGAAAGCCAAAAACGAAAACAAAAAATACCCAACGGAGGAATACCTGGAGTCACTGTCCTGGTCGGTATACATCACAACAATCACAGATGAAAGTATTGGTTACACCTTTATATACAAGGCATACAGTTTAAGATGGAGGATTGAAATAATTTTCAAATGCTGGAAAAGCAATATGGGCTTTGATAAAATCCACAATGTTTCCGGGGTACAGCTTAAGGTACTTTTACTGGCCAGGTTTATTATGATTACCTGTATCCAATGCATTTTTAATCGATGTAAGGAAATCATTAAAACGGATTTCAGGACAGACTTGAGTTTGCTGAAATTGACCAAGTATTTGATCCGGCATTATGGGCATTGTGGAAGAAATAAACGATAACAATGAAAAACCCAAAGGACACATTAAGGCTTTAGCTAAATATTGTACTTACGATAAACGAAAAAGACCAAACCATAGACAAAAAATGGATGCCCTTTTCTCTTAAGTTTACGCGTATGCCCATCGGGGCGAAATATATGCGCATCAGTTTGTTATACATGTAAAGTTAAGGTCGAATTCGTAATTCAAGGCGAAATGGTAATTTTACTCTTTGAGAGGGTTCGTGGGAAGGATCCACTTACTGAAGCAGAGGCAAAAGAAGTTGCTGTTTTCTTGAAATCATATCACAAAAAAATAATTCAAAAATGGGAACAAGTATTTATCTATCACAAACCAGTAAAATGCGAAGTGCTTCTAAAAAGGCTAAAGCGAAAATAGTGCACGCCCATTCCATTACTTCTTTTTGCATTGCTTTTGAATTCGATAATGGAGAAATAAAGCGGATTGACTTTTTGCCTGTTTTTCAAAAATATGTGAAAGGAGAAAATCTAAAGTACCTAACTCCGTCACTATTCAAGAAATTTAAATTGGAAGATGACCGCATCTTTTGGGGAAAGAATGAGGACATAGCTTTCTCTATCACCTCATTATTGGAAAAGCATAAAGCACCAGCTGATATTCTCTACATCATTTAGATCTTTCTCTTCGGATTCTATGAAAATACAAATCATCAACGGTCCCAACCTGAACTTGCTTGGCAAGCGCGAGCCAGATGTTTATGGAAATATGGATTTTGAATCCTTCTTCGGAAAACTGAAGGTTAGTTTTAAAGGAGCCGAACTTTATTATTATCAATCTAATGTAGAAGGTGAGATCATTAACAAACTGCATGAAGTAGGGTTTAGTTATGATGGCATAGTGCTAAATGCCGGAGCCTACACACATACCTCAGTTGCCATTCACGATGCAATTGGCGCGATCAAAACTCCTGTTGTTGAAGTTCATATATCGAATGTTTATGCGCGCGAAGAGTTTCGTCACAAGAGTTTGATTACTTCAAAATGCATCGGGTTAATTACAGGATTCGGATTAGAGGGCTACGCTATGGCTCTCGCCTACCTGAGCAACAAAGGCAAATAAATAATAGTGCCTACGTGAATGAGCCTACAGGAAAACTTTAAAAGATTTCTTCCCGAATCTATCTACATCGATGAGCAACACCAGGAAGAATTAATTGATCTTCTTCGGCAAAAGTCATGGATACCTGCTTTGGATAAAATTGTTCTGGTAGAAAAACCAGGAGCGGGCAATATGAATTTTGTGTTGCGTGTAAAAACTAGTTCAACATCTATCATTATTAAACAATCGAGGCCGTGGGTAGAAAAATATCCTCAGATTGAAGCACCCGCAGACCGTATTGGAGTAGAGGCCAAATTTTATAGTGCTGTATCACAAGATAATTTTTTCCTGTCGTTTTGTCCAAAGGTGATTGGCTTTGATGAAATAAATTTCTTATTGGCCATGGAAGATTTAGGCGAAGGAAGTGATTGTACATTTCTCTATCAAAAGAAATCAATGCTGGAAGATGGTGATCTTAAAAATTTAATTGCTTTTATTTCTCGGCTTCATAATTCGGTAATCAGCGATCAAAAAACATTTCCTGAAAATAGCGAATTGAAGAAGCTCAATCATACTCACATCTTCTATTACCCTTTTGAAGAAAATGGTTTTGATTTGGATACCATTCAGCCAGGGTTGCAAGCCGTATCGATTCCTTACAAATCGGATTTACTCTTAAAGGAAAACTTAAAACAACTCGGTGAGGTTTACCTGCAAACGCACAATACGCTGATACATGGAGACTATTATCCGGGCAGTTGGCTCAAAAGCAAATTAGGAATTAAAGTAATAGATCCTGAATTTTCACATTTCGGCAAAGCTGAATTTGATTTTGGTGTAATGGTGGCTCATCTAAAAATGGCGCAAGTTGAGAACAATTCGTTAAAGAAAGTTTTGGAGCTTTATCAACGGCCGCAAGGTTTTGATAATGAATTATTCTTAGGGTTTTGCGGAGTGGAAATCATGCGGAGGGTTATTGGCTTAGCACAATTACCACTCGACTTAACCTTGGTCGAAAAATCCGACCTCCTCAATTTTGCCATGCAATTAATAACATCAAAAAAAGACTCGATCTTATCCTAGAAATGAAACAAGTATTTTCTATCCTATTAACACTGACACTTATTCTTTCTTGTCAGTCTGAAAAAAAAGAAGAAAGTCAGGCGAGTGCTACACCATCGCAAGAGAATAAAAGCATTTCAAAAATTTCGGATGAGGTGTATTACAACAAAGTACTTGGCATGTTGGTGGGCTCTGCTATTGGCGATGCCATGGGCGCACCAACGGAAATGTGGAGCCGTAAAAACATACAACTTGAATATGGCTTCGTTAGTAAACTTGATACTATGGTACGGGCACCATCTGCTGAAGGCACCTGGAAATATAATCTACCGGCTGGCGGAACAACGGATGACACTCGCTGGAAAAAACTTTTTGTAAATTATGCCATTGAAGAACCTTGGCCAAATTTACAAGCAGATCGATTCGCGAATCATATTATAGAAAACTATAAAGCCGACATCAACGTACTAAAATCAACAGAGGGGTTTAAACCTGGGCTCTATGAAGAAAATCTGATGAAGATGGCTTGGTTGCAAGAGTGGGCTATGGTGGCCGATGCATACTCCAAAAATAATATGACTGACTATGCAGATGCTCTCAGCAAATTTTATGGAGGTGAAATGACCTGCGCGGGAATGCTTTATAGTCCCATAATAGGAGCATGCGCCCCTGCTGACCCATTGACCGCCTATCAAACTGCCTATGACCTCGCTTTCTTTGACAATGGATATGCACGCGATATCACAGCATTGGTAGCTGCGATGGTTTCACAGGCCTTTGATGCCAACTAACCGATCATGTGTTTTTCTATTTTCAATTTGGGCAGAATAATTTTAACTACTTATCACAAAATGCCGGCAATCGAAAACTTCAAGCTTTCTTTCATGATGCATTAGGTGAATATCGTTTCAAAAAAGGAAGCGAAAAACTCATTCTCGGTGGCGGACTCACTATCACGAATGGACTTTCAAGATTTAGTCAACCCAGCGTGGGCACAATTATGACCATGGATGTCCCTGTTTTTGCTCAGGCTACTGTTGACCAAACGGATGAATTCTCAAGGAAACTAAGTGTGTATGCACGAGGGCAGCTTGGAAAATTTGATTATCGCGTGGTGATGAGTGATCCATTCCCCGTTTCTACTAATGGCCAGCCTCTTCCAACTTTGTCTAACAATGCCACATTTGCGCAAGAAGGTCACCATAAACAATATCAGGGTTTCTTCATATGGAATTTTTTTGATAAAGAAACGCACACAACACCATACATGACGGGCACTTATCTGGGAAAGAAAAAGATTTTTAATCTTGAAGCAGGAGTTATCTCGCAAAAAAAAATGCTACTGAAACTTCACCAGACGCAGGAGTAACCAAAGAATTTCATGCTATGAACTTATGGTCAGTGGCTGCTTTTTATGATACACCAATCAATACCGAAAAGAGAAGTGCATTCAATGCTTACTTAGGTTTTTTTGATCTCAACTACGGCAAGGAATATCTGCGCTACAATGGCATCATGAATCCGGCCAATGGATTAGCAACGGGCTTTCCTTCAGCAAGTCCGGGCAACGCATTTCCAATGTTTGGAACCGGCCAAGTCATTTACACCCAAGTGGGTTACCTGATGAAAAAGGATTTGCTGGGTGAAGGCAATGGTACGTTAATGCCTTACGCTTCTCTTATGAGTGCTAAGTTTGATCGGCTGAATAACCAAATGAATGTTTACAACGTTGGATTAAACTGGCTCATGAAAGGACACAGTAGTGAACTTACGTTGGACTATCAGTTGCGGCCAACCTTTGAACAGCAAGGCACCGAGTTAGTAAAAACTTCTACTCGCGGTCAAGCTGTGCTTCAGTATCAAATATTTTTTTAACAGCCCTATACAATCTCCAGGTGTCCATTTCGAAACAAATAGACCCTGGAGGTTTATTTATTTAAAATCTGTTTAACTCCTCCAAAAATCAAACAGCCAAATACAAAGAGAAGAGCTACTAACACGATCAGAAATTTTATTGAGGCAAACCAATATGCAATAACCACTGACAGCGCTGCAATCTCACCAGAAAGTGTCTTGAGCATGGCCAGGTTTTCAACCACATCAAATATTCCCGCTAGCGGAACAACCTTTGAAAGCACCGAACCTATCTGAACTAAAAAAGAATTCCGGGTAAAGGCAGAAAGTACAATACATCCAATTCCAATTGACCCTGAATACAAAACAAGAAATACAAAATCGAGGTAGATACTTTTTCTCGCATTTAGAATCAAATCTTTCGATTTCCAATCGGCAATAATTTTACTAGCTCCCTCAGGGGTTCTGGCTAACTCAAATGCAACAATTTGCCTGGAGTTAAGGGGTTTGATTGCTGAACCCATCAGAATCATCCAAGCAATTGTACAAAAAGTGCTTATGAAAAATAATTGATTGAGTTGGACAAAAACATGGTTGGGATTATTCATCCTGTTAAAGTTAACGCAAAATTTCCGCTACTTTTGTCAATTAATTGATCGCAATGGACTTCAAAGAAATATTTTCTGTTACCCTTATTTTATTTTCTGTCATTGATATTCTCGGTTCTATTCCCTTTGTAATCCTTATCCGACAGCGCGAAGGAAGGATTTACGCAGAGAAAGCCACCCTCATCGCTGCCGTCCTCATGATCGTTTTCCTCTTCCTTGGTCAATCCATTCTAAAATTGTTTGGCCTTGATGTTGGATCATTTGCGGTAGCCGGAGCCATTGTCATGTTTATCATCGCCATGGAAATGATTTTAGGAATTAATCTGATCAAGGATGATCCAGAAGCAAAGGGGACAGGTTCTATTGTGCCCATTGCCTTTCCATTAATTGCTGGTGCAGGAACATTAACAACCATCTTATCGCTGCGTGCAGTTTATGAAGAGTCTAGCATCCTAATCGGCATTATACTGAATCTCATTTTCGTCTATATCGTTCTTCGCTCCAGCGGATGGTTGGAGCAAAAAATTGGGAAATCCGGTTTTGTAGTTTTGCGCAAAGTCTTTGGTGTCATTTTGCTTGCCATTGCGGTAAAGATTTTTAAAAGCAATCTTGGCCTCCGATGATCCGCATTTTTACCGATGGTGCTGCACAAGGCAATCCCGGACCCGGAGGTTATGGTGTTGTAATGAAATTTAAAGATGCTGTGAAAGAACTTTCCGGTGGCTTTCGCCTCACCACAAATAATCGTATGGAATTGCTAGCCGTTATCAGCGGACTTGAGGCCATCAAAAAAAATGATATCGCTGTAACTATTTACTCCGACTCCAAATATGTAGTAGACTCTGTTGAGAAGGGTTGGATATGGAACTGGCAGAAAAAAAACTTTGCTAAGAAAGCCAATTCCGATCTTTGGCAACGGTATATTCTTCTCCATCAAAAATTCAAACCTAAATTTGTCTGGATAAAAGGCCATGCAGGTCATCCGGAAAATGAACGATGCGATCAACTGGCGGTGCAAGCTGCCAGCGGATATTCGCTAGTAGCAGATGAGTGGTACGAACAGAATCAAAATAGTTTTGATTAACACGCGCAAAAAATCCAGTATCAGAATTTGATTCAAATGAAGAATCTCATCTATCGTTCGCTCAAATTATATTGCCGGGTTGTGCTTTGGTTCTATTTCAAAAAATGGCAAGTCCGCAATATTGTGCCTGTTCCTAATGGCCCTGTCATTATTGTGGCTAACCATCAAAATGCATTTCTTGATGCAGTTATTTTGGGATGCAGCTCGCAGCGCAATCCGTGGTTCCTTACCCGAGCCAATGTTTTTCAAAAAGACCTGGTAAAAAAGATATTCAATGTGTTTAAAATGACACCGGTTTACCGTTTCCGGGATGGGTTCGGTACACTTCGCAAAAATGATGAAGTCATTGACAATTGTGTTCAGTTGCTCAGCCGTGGAGAAGCCATTGTAATTTTTGGTGAGGGTAATCATGATGAGCATTGGAGATTAAGAGCGTTGCAAAAAGGTTTCGCCCGCATTGCAATAGCAGCAGAGGAAAAAAATAATTGGATGTTGGGCGTAAAGATTATTCCTGTTGGTATACAATACGACTCTCATTCAAAATTTCGTTCCCGAGTACTGGTAAGTTTTGGCGAGGCTATCTATGTAAAAGATATAACTCAAACCTACTCTACCCTTCCCGAGCAACAAGAAGCTCTGGTAAGTAAAACCAGTGTAGCTCTCAAGTCACTCATATTACATATTGAACAACCCAACTATGAAAAGAAACAAGAGTACTTCCTTCAAAATCGGATTATAAAAAATGATTTAGTTGAACAGCTAAAGTCTGATCAAGAAATTATTTTAACTACACCTCCATTAACCGAAACAAAATCGACTTCCAAAAAAAATGCACATAAGAACACACCGTGGTGGAATCCGATCTTCATATATGAATTTACCAATCACATCTTACCTCGTTCTATCATACAGTGGTTTTTGAAAACAAAAGTGAAAGACCCACAATTTATCGGCTCCCTTAAGTTTGCTTTGGGCATGGTGCTGGTTCCCATCTTCTACCTTTTGCAAACAGGATTGTGTTATGCAATTTCAGGCTCTTGGATTATTTCGGGTGTTTATTTTTTGTCGTTGCCGGTGAGTGTTTTATTGAAAGACTAGAAACCCAATACTAATCAAAGTTAATCTCCTTCAACCTAATCCCCAACTCACACAATTCACTCAACACCGGATCATAAATTTCTTTCATTACAGGTATCACCACTCCCCTGCTTTTGATTTTGCCTTGTATTAAAAGTTTGGCAGAGATGGCTAATGGCAAACCTACTGTCTTAGCCATAGCGGTGTAAGTTTCGTCATCACCTGTTACTGTGAGATATGCCTGAATTTCTTTTGACTTACCTTCTCTCTCAAAACGAAACCGATGCCACATCACAATAAAATCTTTATCACCAGTTTTTAGTTTCCATTTTTTGTTGAGGATGTGTTCAAGTACTTGCGCGGGTGTACCTTTGGTCATTCCAATTTCTTCATCAGAAAATAAACCGCTCCATCTAAGTCTGTTCATTTCTTCGCCATCAGGCGAAAGCCTGAACATAAAACAGATTTTTTCATCTACTGCACCTTCCGAACTTACAAACGCCTTCATAAAATCCAGGTGACTCATTTTTTCAACTCCCTCCATCTGAAATGTGTCATCACAACAGCCAAGCTGCACCAGCACATTCCAGGCACCGCAATATCCTTTGTTTCGCAAAGTGCCACGCAACATCGTTTTTATTCCATGCAAGCCGTATGTTTCCAAATATTTTAAAGAATCACGGTTGGCATAACCTTCATACTCACCAAAGCCTGGAACAGCTACAGATGTAATGCGCTGAAAAAGTTGCTGGTAGGGAATAAACTTATACGCACCATCTTGTAAAAATTTCGCGGTGCCTTGACCAGCCATTACCACATTGCGCGGGTTCCAGGTAAATTTATAACGCCATGGATTGTCTGGTTCGGTGTCGGGGGCAATCAATCCACCTGTAAACGATTCAAACGAAGTGAGATGGCCTCCAGTATTTTTTATTTTATCAATCACCTGCATAGCACTCATGTGATCAATGCCTGGATCGAGCCCCGATTCATTTAAGAATAGTAATCCATTTGATTGGGCTTCACTGTGAAATGATTTCATTTCATCCGAAACATAGCTTGCTGTCAACAAATGTTTCTTCTCAATCAGGCAAATTTTTGCTACAAGCGGATGGAGATTTGCCGGGATAAGAGAGACCACCACATCCGCGGAAGCGATAGCATTTTTACTCGATTGTGTATCAGCAATATCAAATCGAATTGCCTTTCCGTTGGGCGAATTAGCAACACGATCCTTAGCGGCTTGTTCCGAAACATCACCCACCACAATCTCCCAACGATTGATCTTGGCCTGGGCAAGCAAATATGAAATTAAGGATGAGGAGGAGCGGCCTGCTCCCAGCACTAAAATTCTATTCATGCTACAAAGCTAATGGATTCATTTCACCACAGCCAAAGCCGTACAGCGCAGTTTTATTGCCCTTCTCCATTTCGAGAGGGGCATGTGTGGACAAGGCGAATAGATGAATCTGGATGGGGTGAGGTAATGCTCCAAACTTTTTATTAACTTTCATAAGCTTCTAACCTCCATATTTATGAAGAACGAGTTCACCACCTACAATCATATCGAAGACCTGGATTCGGAATCCAAGTACCTGGTTCATAAAGCAAAAGAAGCCACCGCACATTCTTACTCACCGTATTCAAAATTTTGTGTAGGCTCGGCTGTCATTCTTGAAGATGGAACTGTGGTAAGCGGGGCTAATCAGGAAAATGCTTCCTATCCTCTTTGCATGTGTGCAGAACGTGTTGCCCTCTATGCAGTGGCCGCTCAGTTTCCTGGAAAAAGAATCATGAAAATGGCCGTTGTGGCACACAAGAAAAATCACAAAGAACTAACCCCAGCGTCCTCCTGTGGAGCCTGCCGACAGGTGATGCTAGAGTTTGAACAGCGTCAACACAAGCCAATTGAAGTGATTTTGCTGGGGCCTGAAGAAAAATGGATCAAATGCTCTTCCGCACGATCCCTGCTGCCATTCGGTTTTGATGGGAAGGTTCTTGAATAATGTGGTCCGGATTGAGAGCTTAAAGAACAATTTCCCACTCATGCTAAAACCCATCTAATGCGTTCTGCGCAAAATTAAATTTACTCCAATCCAGAATTATTAAACAGTTACCCATAAAAACTATAAATTGGGAGCTTCATTCTAAAACATGGAAATATTATATATCGAAGGAACCGAGGAAACTCCAAAAATTATCTTTGACAAGCAAAAAGGAACTTTCGAAATTTCAGGCCGCTCGTTGACCGAAGCCCCTTCTGAATTTTATAAACTCGTTTTAAAATGGATTGTGGCCTACTCAAAAGATCCAAATCCTGCTACTCATTGCACATTTAAGTTAGAGTATATCAATACAGAATCTGCTAAGAGCATACTGGATGTGCTTTCTGCATTTGAACAGATCAAAGACATGAAAGTTACCTGGTATTTTCATGAAGACGATGAAGATATGGAAGAAGTGGGTGAAGAATTTTCAGAATTGGTAGAAATTCCATTTGAGTTTATAACCTATTAGAAACAATACGAAGGAGTTGTAGAAATAATAAATGTGTTCTTAATTCTTAATCATGAGTGAGGAAATTCTCAAGGCACTTACCCAACTTTTTGCCATCATCACTAAACAAGATGGTGGTGTAACTGAGAATGAGCGTCAGTTTGTAATAAACTTCTTTCAGTCAGAATTGGATCGGGATTCGATTAAAGAATATCTTGAACTCTATGACAATTTCTCTGGATATACCCGGCAAGGAACTGCAGATGAAGAAGAAAAAAATAAACTCACTTCCGTAAAGGACTCCATAAAAACACTTGGCATTTGTAAAAAAATAAACAAGACCCTCACACAGAAACAAAAAGTAATTGTGCTTATCAAATTACTTGAGTTGGTGAATTCCGATAAACATTTTACACCTCAACGCCTTGAGATTATCAATACAGTATCAACTGTATTTAATATCATAAAAGAAACGTACAAGTTCATTGAGACTTTTGTGATCTCCGAAAAAATAGAGGAACTCAATTTCGCGGATATTCTAATTGCTGATTCATCCACTACAAAGTCTGCCGACTTACAAAAGCATGCTCATGTTCACATTGAAGGAAGTCTGGCCTTCATGCGTGTGAGAAGTGTTGACATGTATTTTACAAAATACCTGGGCGATCAATCCAATTCGTTGAATGGGTTTATCATGCAACCCAACCGTGTTTATCTTTTTTCACATGGAAGTACCATAAAGACCCAGGAAGGAGTCGCTTTATATTATAGTGACTTGGTAGGAGATTTTAATGAAGAAATTCAAACCACCAAACTTTCATTTAATGCTAAAATTGATGAGTTCAAATTCCCAAACGGTGCTGTTGGCTTACGCGATGTAGTCGTTTCTGAGGGGGCAGGAAAATTGATCGGTATCATGGGGGCCAGTGGCGCAGGTAAAACAACCTTACTCCTGGTATTGGCTGGCCTGGAAAAACCCAGCAAAGGCAATATTCTTATCAATGGATTTGACATACACACTGAGAAAAAAAAGATTCAGGGTGTTATTGGCTTTGTGTCACAAGATGATTTGTTAATTGAGGAATTGACTGTATATCAAAATCTATATTACAATGCAAAACTGTGCTTTGCCAACTTTACGGAGAAACAACTTCATCAGCGCGTAACGCAGGTATTAGGAAATCTAGGGCTTGATCAACGTAAGGATTTAAAAGTAGGTAGTGTCCTTGATAAACAAATAAGTGGCGGTCAGCGCAAACGTTTAAATATAGCACTTGAATTAATTCGTGAGCCGGCTATTTTATTTCTGGATGAACCAACGTCTGGTCTGTCATCCCGCGATTCAGAAAATGTAATTGATCTACTGAAAGAACTATCGCTAAGAGGCAAGCTTATCTTTGTTGTAATTCATCAACCCTCCTCAGACATTTTCAAAATGTTTGACAAGATGATTATCATGGATACTGGAGGGTACCCCTCCTATTATGGAAATCCGGCTCAAGCCGTTACCTACTTTAAAAAAGTTACCCATCAGGTGGATAGTAACCGAGGTCAATGTGAAACGTGTGGTAATATTAATCCAGAGCAGATTTTTAACATTATTGAGGCAAAGGTTGTTGATGAATATGGTCAACCAACTAATAAGCGAAAAGTAACACCTCCTCAATGGTATGAAATGTATTCGAAGCAGTTCAAAATTAACAGACTAGAAAACGTAAAAGAACAACCACCTGTTGCCCTTTATATTCCTACTAAAATCAAGCAGGCTGCAATTTTCATACAACGCGATTTTTTAGCAAAACTTAGCGACAAACAATATCTACTTATTAACCTTCTGGAGGCTCCTTTACTGGCGTTGATTCTTGCGTTTATCATTAAATACAAAAGTGCTCCAGGCGGAAAAGAATATATATTTCGTTTCAATGAAAATATTCCCGCCTTCTTGCTGATGAGTATTATAGTTGCTCTGTTTATGGGATTAACCGTGAGCGCTGAGGAAATTATACGCGACCGGAAAATTCTAAAGCGGGAGTCCTTCTTAAACCTTAGCTGGAACAGCTATCTACTTTCAAAGTTGACAATTTTGTTTCTGCTTTCAGCTATTCAAACTTTCATGTTTGTAATTGTCAGCAGCCTAATACTCGAAATTCACGGAATCACGCTTGCGTTTTGGCTCGTGCTGTTTACCACCTCATGCTTTGCCAATGTTTTGGGATTGAATATATCCTCTGCTTTTAATTCTGCAGTTACGGTGTATGTGCTCATTCCCTTATTACTTATCCCTCAAATGATTCTAAGTGGCTTGCTTTTCAATTTTGAAAAATTAAATAACCTGATCAGCACCAAAGGCAAAGTACCGATCGTTGCTGATTTGATGGCCACACGCTGGGCGTATGAAGCTATCGCTACCTATCAATTTATAAACAACGACTACGAATCGGCTTACTATGAATATGAAAAAGCCGAAGCACAAGCTGATTACAAAGCTGCCTATCTGGCGGATGAACTCCAAAGACGGAATCGTTTTGTTCTCGAACATTATGAGACTCAGGATGATTCAATACGTAAATTAGTTTCCCGCAATCTGAAAATCATTCGTGATGTTATAACAGAAGAACCCATTAAGTCTGGGCTTGAAACAATAAATCTGGATAGAGACTTGACAGTAGACAAGTATTCTAAAAAAATAGGTGAACTTCTTTCTGACTATCTGGGGAAGTATCGAAGCTACTATCAGAAAGTATATAATGACAATGTTTCCCTTACCGAAAAAAAGATGACATTTTATGAAAAAAAAGGTGTGAATATTTTGGAAGGAAAAAACAGGGATTACAATGAGAGTCTCTCTGATTTGGTAAGGAACGTAACTACAAAAAACAGATTAATTGAATATGAGGGGAAACTAATTCAGCAAATCAATCCTGTCTTTCAAGATCCAAAGACTGAGGGGCTTTTCAACTATCGCACTGCGTTCTTTCTGCCAGAAAAGAACCTTTTAGGCAAGGTAGTAAGCACATTTATTTTTGATATCGTGGTTATCTGGATGATGACATTAACCCTATACATAACTCTTTACTTTGAATGGTTGCGAAAACTGATAGAATCGTTTAGTAAAGTGCATTTACCTGTTCGGATGACCTGAATTATTGTTTGGTAAGGAGGACTGATTTTGTAATATTGTAATATAATTTTAATGACCATGAGAATCCTATTGGTAGTTTTTGCCACACTAGTTTTAGTTGGCTGTGGTTCAGGCAAAAAGGCTGATGAAAAGGCCTTTCTTGAAAGTCTTGATTCCGCAAAAAATTCAGGAACTAGCATTGATCAGGAAGTAATCAATAGCGTATTACAGCAAATCCCAAGTCCACTTGAAATTTCCGTTCTGTTAAAAGAGTCTGGAATTAAATATGACCATGATCTTTTAAATTCCCCCGATAATATTGCCAGTTACAACAGTAACTATAAGAAGGCTCTCAACTTAGGAATTTTTGGCACAGATTTGGGATACACCAATATATACGAACAAAATCAGGATGGAATCAAATTTCTGGCGTCTATAAAAACACTTGCAGACGGGCTTAATATTGGCCAGTTCTTTGACATTGAAACTATTGGAAGATTGGCCAGCAACAGTAAAAATCTGGATTCATTGTTATTGATAACCACTCAAAATTTCAATAGCATAAATGAATATCTTCAAAATCAAGGAAGAAGTAACCTGAGCATATTATTACTCTCCGGAGGCTGGATAGAAGCGATGCATTTAACTTGTGATGTAGCATCGAAAGACACAAAAAATAAGGAACTACAAGAAAACATTGGAGAGCAAAAAATTATACTAGAACAGATAATTCTACTTCTCTCTTTCTATAAGGACAGTGACGAAAATATGGCATCCCTGTTAAAGGATATGGAAGAATTGAAAGGGGCATTTGACAACATCAGTATTACTTATTTATACAAAGAATCTACTATGGAAGTAGTAAACGGTGTAGCAGTTATCAAGGATAATAGCACCACTACCATACAAATAACTGACCAGGATATTGCAAAAATTAAAGCAATCACCAGCTCCATTAGAAATAAAATTATCGGCTAATTGTTGAATAGACTAAAACTTATGAAAAAAATAATTCTTTTATTCTCACTGCTACTAATTGCCGGAGTCACTTCTTCTGAACTCATTGGGCAGTGTGACCCTGAAAATTTCAGTAACACATGTATCCCTAAACTAGCTACGGGCTTTAACTTTCTAAAAAGCTATAAAATTGATGGCGAAGATGGCTCGAAAGAAAAAGTTGAATATTCCTATGTCTTCACAAAAGGGACTCAATATATGATTAACATTTGTGCCACCGGTGAACAAACTGATGGAATTGTGGTAACACTATTTGATTCCGGGAGAAATAAAGTAGCAACTAGTAAAATCAATGGCCAATTCATTTCTGCCATTGCCTTCCCGTGCAATGCTACAGGCATCTATTACATTCAATACACATTTGATGGCTCAGCCGCAAAATGTGGAGGTAGTGCTCTGGGTTTTAAAAGATAGGTTTGTACTTTCTATTTTTTTGAAGTGGCCTCGATTTTATCGGGGTCATCCTTTTAATGACACCTTCGCTAAATAATTAAGGTTGTCTATTAACCACTGTAGCGCTTGCCTGTGCTACAGGAAATACAACCAAATCGCCAATAACAACATGAGCAGGCCGTGTTAATGCAAATAAGATTAAATCGGCAATGTCATCGCCTTTAAGCGGCTCGATACCCTTATAGGTTGTAGAAGCACGTACAGCATCTCCCTTAAAACGAACTAATGCAAATTCCGTTTCGACAAGTCCCGGATGAATTGCTGTGACCTTAATACCATATGCATTGAGATCAAGACGCATTCCTCTGCTAAGCGCATCAACCGCAAACTTGCTTGCGCTGTAAACATTTCCATTCGGGTAGACTTCCTTTCCGGCAATAGAACCCAGGTTAATAATGTGTCCTGATTTTCGTTCCACCATACCCGGCAAAATTTCGCGGGAGACATACAAAAGGCCTTTTACATTTATATCCATCATGGCATCCCAATCGTCAGTGTTTCCGCTTTGAATGGGATCCAGACCGTGTGCATTTCCGGCATTATTAATGAGCACATCAATTTTTTTCCAATCTTCAGCCAAAGAAGCAATAGCCACATGAATAGCTTCTTTATGGCGAACATCAAAAGCCAAAGTTCTTACGTCAGTTACCTTAGAAAGCTCCCTGTGAAGACTATCGAGTCTATCTTCACGCCTGCCACAAAGAATCAACTTAAAATAATTTTTTGCCAATAACCTTGCGGTTGCTTCGCCAATACCAGATGTAGCACCAGTTATCAAAGCAATTCTTTTAACGCTCATATCAGATATGTTATAAATGAGTAAAACTGTCTACTGAAAAATGAAGTAGACAGCAATCGTGTTGGTATTAATTCTATTTATTGGATCGCTGAAATCACTGGACTCAGACCCTAGCATATTAACCAATCCTTTTGAGAAGCGGATCTCCTGTGAAAATTTGAAAAGCGGAAAATAAAAATCGAATCCAAATCCTCCATCAATAGTTAAATTACCTTTTTTTACAGACAAATTAGAGGTAGTTGACTGAACATCATTCTTACCGGATACTTCTATGCCGGGCGTAAAACCTCCAATCATGTACATTCTCACATTTCCTCTTCGCTGAGATTTATACTTTAATAATAGTGGAGCTTCAAATAACGTAGTTTCAACCAGCTGCTCTTGAGTGGTGCCGTCTGTATAGTTGTACTCAACTACATGATTGTAAAAACCAGCTTTCGGCATAAGTCGCAAATCCAGCACATCATATAAGTGAAGGTTAACCAGAAAACCAAGTGAGAACCCGGGAGAAAAAGGAGTCATAACAGAATGAACTGTGTCATACTTCTGAGTAACAAACTGATCAGAATATTTGATTTGATAGGCCGAAGTATGCAGGCCGATCATGAACCCGTAAGAGATCAGTCGCTCATCATAGTTGGGGTTATTCTCACGTGCCCACCTAAAACGCTGGCTGACGGCATCAGTTGGAAGTAGTCCAACTAAAATACCGACAACAACTATTTTATACCCGTATAAAGCGAACTTATTCCAAATGTTAACGGCTGGCATGCTGCATTTTTATATCCAATTCCTGAAAGGATTTTTAAAAAGTCGTTCCCATCAGGGAAGGCTTGA
>JAYVBN010000288.1:0-4324 GCA_043750455.1 Bacteroidia bacterium
CGATCTCTCAACCAGATAAAGGAAATACTGGTTGAGCACAGCTTCGTCTTCTGTCCTCACCACCTTCTCAATTATTATATACTTTTCTTTAGTGTCCATCATATGTTTAAAGTTACAAATAAATACCGAAGGGTGTGACAACAAAATTTTGTGTCTCTATCCTATTTTAATTTGATGTTAATGTTCCAAACAAATTATTCAATTCTAAATCAATTCTTCCAACAATGGTCGAGAAATCCTCCACCCGCTCTACAAAATCCATATTATTCACATCTATGATCAAGAGCTTGCCCAATTTGTATTGACCTATCCATGTTTCATAATGTTCATTCAGGGTTCTCAAATAGTCAAGCTTGATGTTGTATTCAAAGTCCCTATTCCGTTTTTGAATTTGCTGCACTAGTTTGGGAATATCTGCCTTCAAATAAATAAGTAAATCAGGCGGCTTCACAAAGTTGATCATGGAATTGAAAATGTCCAGATAGCTTTGATAGTCACGGTCGCTGATGTGTTTGCTTTTGTGAAGGTTCGCTGCAAAAATATGAGCATCTTCATAGATAGTCCTGTCCTGAATAATCGTGCGCTCGCTTGCGCGGATTTGATGAACCTGGTTAAACCGGCTATTCAGAAAATAAATCTGAAGATGAAAAGCCCACCGGGTCATGTCTTCATAAAAATCTTTCAGATAAGGATTATGGTCAACGGACTCATAAAGAGGAGTCCAACCATAATGCTTGGAAAGCTTTTCGGCCAATGTTGTTTTCCCGGAGCCAATGTTTCCGGAAACGGCTATGTGCTTGGGTAAATTCACGATGTAATATACTACTGCCTAAATTGTTTAGGAAACATAAATATGAATCAACTGGTGGTCATGGCTTTAAGTTTTATCAAATTCTCGGCATCTTCGCGAAAAGAAATGTAAAAGATGAAGAAGATTATTGCCTTGATTTTAGTGGCTGCCTGTTTCTTAATGAGTTGTGCTGACGATAAGGAAGAAAAGTGCGCCTTCATACCCGAAACATCGGAGGCTGACATTAATCTTCAGGTGGAATCGCTGGAAGATTCCTTGCCAGCCATCACCACTAAGGCAGAATTGGTAAGTTTCTTTGAGCGTCACACAACGTTGCGCGATCATTTTTTCAACCGAGCTGCTTATCCCGATGATTCTGTTTTCATCAATGAGCTCTATTATCGCTTTACCAATCCACATATTGATACCTTATTGATGGAGACCAAAAAGGTATTCGGTGATTTGTCTGAATTAAAGAGCGAATTCCGCCAGGCGTTCGCAAACATGCGGTATTACTATCCTGACTTTAACCCTCCCAAAATAATTACTGTAATTACTGGACTGGAAGGAGATCTTTATGTTTCTGATTCACTTATCATCATTGGTCTGGATTATTTTCTTGGGCCTAAAGCCAAATACAAACCAAACATGTATGACTACATGCTCAGACGATACCAGAAAAACTTTATTGTACCTTCTGTCATGCTACTATATGGAATAGGTGGTCGCTTTAACAAAACAAGTGTAGAAGATAAAACAGTATTAGCCGATATGATTGCCTATGGCAAAGCATACTATTTCGCAAAACGCACAATGCCTTGCACACCCGATAGTATTTTCATTGCTTATACTCAGGATGAAATAACAGGCTCACGAAAAAATGAAGGATTGATCTGGTATAGATTTCTTGAAGACCAGGTGTTATATCAAACCAGTCACCAGGTAAAGCAAAAATTTATTGATGAACGCCCAAAGACCGTTGAAGTGGGCGAGAAATGTCCGGGCCGCATTGGCACGTGGGTGGGATGGCGGATTGTGGATGCTTATATGGAACGCAATCCGGATACTACTCTACCTGAACTGATGACATTTCCGAGTGCTGATAAACTTTTTAAAGATTCTAAGTACAAGCCTGACATTCCAAAATCGAATATTCCTAAAGGTTTAAAACCTGGAGCATGAACATCCGGCAAATCAAAGAAACATGCATCTACTATCGCGACTTAGAGAAAGCCAAAGCCTTCTATCACCAACTTCTTGAATTGCCTATTATCAGTTACGTAAAAGAAAAACATATTTTTTTTCGCGCAGGAAGTTCGGTCTTGCTTTGTTTCAATCCAGCCGATTCGCGTTCAAAGAAAAGTCCTCCTGCACATTACGCAGAAGGTAAATATCATTTTGCATTTGAGGTGTCGCGAGAAGAGTATGAAAAGCACAAGAAGGAAATTCTTTCCAAGGGAATTGTCATTAAGGACAAAGTAATTTGGGAGACCGGTCAGGAATCTTTTTATTTTGAAGACCCTGAGGGCAATGTTTTGGAGATTGTTCCGGAAGGAATCTGGGGTGAGGCGAAAACCTAATGAACTACTTAAATGCCAATTTAAAACTTGGTAGTTTTTGGGATTGAGCCACTGAAGTTGCTAGTACGATTGTTTCTGATTTATAATTTTCAGAATACCAGGCCTCATAGTCACGAACCTGAATACAATCATTTAGAAGACAATCACTTTTTAAAATTTTAATGATTTTATCGCGTTTTAGCGAAGTCCAAATCAATTGCTTTTGATCTTCCGGCAGAGTTGAAATCCGAACGAATTCTATTCCCTTGTAATTTTCAGATGGTGTTCTCATGAATTTCCAAATTGTATTTCTTTATTTGCATAGGACAAAATTGGTAACCAAAAGTTTAACTCTGGCGATGAAATTGTTTCTTAATCTTTAATAATTTTAAGGGTCTGAGGAGTTTATTCCACATTCTAATACCTATTAAGTAGTATTTTCCTGATTATATAAGAACTCTAATCATCGTTTTTAGGCATCACCCCTATTACGTTACGGGTTTTTCTAAATTCATTTTCTTGTCAAAAACGAATTCAACTACTTACGCGTACTCATTAAACCATCACAAACAACCATTAGCATGCTCAAAAACCAGTGTTCAAAATTTTCCTTACAAGCAGGCGCCACCTACCTTAACTGCGCTTACATGTCACCATTGTTAAAAAGTGTAGAGAAAGTCGGTATAGCCGGAATCAAAGCCAAACGAAATCCATTTAAAATTTCTACGGATGATTTTTTCGCTGAAAGCGAATTATTAAGAGTCGAGTTCGCAAAGTTGATCAATACAAAAGAATCTAAACGGGTGGTCATTGTACCTTCCGTATCATATGGCATGGCCAACGTTGTTAATAATCTAAAACTAACTTCTACAGACTCGATCATTGTTGCTGCCGAACAATTTCCAAGCAATTTTTATCCGTGGCAAAGGTTGAGCATCGATACAGGTGTTAAAATAAAAATCATACGCCCTCCACAAATTCGTGAGGAGAGAGGAAAACGCTGGAATGAATTAGTGCTTGAAGCAATAGATAAAAACACAAAGGTGGTTGCGCTTGGTAATGTGCATTGGGCCGATGGTACTTTATTTAATTTAATAGAAATCAGGAAGCGCACGAAGGAAGTGGGTGCTTTGTTAGTAATTGACGGAACGCAATCGGTGGGAGCTCTGCCCTTCGATCTTCAAAAGATTCAACCCGATGTATTGGTGTGTGGCGGATACAAATGGTTGATGGGACCTTATTCTATAGGGCTTGCCTACTACGGGGAATATTTTGATCATGGAAAACCAATAGAAGAAAACTGGATCAATCGTCTTGACAGTGAAAACTTTGCAGGCCTTGTCAATTATCAAACTAACTATCAGCCAGGTGCACTTCGTTATGAAGTAGGCGAGCATAGCAATTTCATCTTAGTGCCTATGATGCTGGCCGCATTGAAGCAAATCAACCAATGGAAACCAGAGAATATCCAAGCCTACTGCGCCAGGATCACACGAAAGCCGTTGCAACTTTTGAAAGAAAAAGATTTTTGGGTGGAGGAGGAAGCTCATCGTGGCCATCATTTATTTGGAGTTCGGTTGCCGAAGAAGCTTGATATAACAACTCTGAAAAAAAGAATTCAAAAAAACAAAATCTCTGTTTCTTTTCGTGGCGATGCTATCCGCGTATCGCCCAACATTTATAATAATGAAAAGGATATGATGAAACTGGTGAATGTTTTGATGGCATAATTATGCTAAAGAAAAACACAACACCATTTTTTTGGGGTATTGTCATTTGCTTATTTGGTGCAATCTGCTTTTCTACAAAAGCCATTTTTGTAAAACTTGCTTATCGCGATACTCAGGTTGATGCTGTTTCCCTTCTGGCACTTCGCATGATTTTCTCTCTTCCCTTCTTCCTTGTTTCGGCAGGTGTGTATTCTTCAAAAGAGAGCAACGTAAAATTTACCACAAAGCAATGGATATACATCGCC
>JAYVBN010000289.1:0-2072 GCA_043750455.1 Bacteroidia bacterium
CTGAAGTTTGAAGCACTTTCAAAGATAGGAATGGTAGCACCAGTGTTGGTAGGTGTCCATGAATCTTTTACACGCTCACTGATGGCTGCTCCCTGGAAGGAAGGATAAAAGTCTGTAAACCATTTTGATTGGTTCCAGATATCGCCACCCAATGAAGTGTACAGATAAGCACTTAAATCAAAGCCACTGTAGCGGATCGTAAAGTTCAAACCTCCTGTGAACTTAGGCACAGGACTTCCGAGATAGGTTCTGTCAGCTGCATCAATTTTTCCATCACCATTGATATCCTCATATCTGAATCGGCCAGGGGCTTTACCTGATTGTGGTATTGATGCAGTTACTTCACCAGCATCTTGGTAAATACCTGCTACTTTGTAACCAAAGAAAGAAGAAATGGATTGACCAACTCCGTTGCGGATAGGGGTAATACCTCTAAAGCCCGGGTTAATTGTAGTGATATACGTTAAACCCGGAGCCAAGGAAACTATTTCATTCTTTAAGAAACCTCCGTTCACTGTTAAATCAAAGCTAATTCCTTCGGTTATTTTGCCTTTTGTTCCAAGCATTATATCAATACCC
The DNA here is from genome assembly GCA_043750455.1 of Bacteroidia bacterium. Classification (GTDB taxonomy): domain Bacteria; phylum Bacteroidota; class Bacteroidia; order Cytophagales; family Cyclobacteriaceae; genus ELB16-189. Next base: position 580 of record JAYVBN010000289.1, read on the forward strand.
TGATTGAGCATTTCTGCAATGTTAACAGATGGCACTGATGCATTAACTCCGGCAGTTGAGGTGATAGGCACCGCAAGTAATAAGTCTTTTGTCTCTTTCTTCCAGAAGTCGATAACTACATCGAGTTTTCCATCAAAAAAGTTACCATCAATACCTATGTTAGTAGTAACAGCTGTCTCCCATTTTGCATCGGCATTACCAATTCTAGTGCGGAAAAACCCGCCTGGAACTGAGCCGCTATTTGCACCACCAATGTCATACGAAGAAGCACCTATGCTACCACCGTAAAGTGAATATTGATTATTTGGATCCACGTTGTTTGAATTACCCATTGTTCCATATCCACCTCGAATTTTCAAATCGCTGACAAAAGATACTCCTTGCATGAAGCCCTCTGAAGACAATCTCCATGCTGCAGAAAAGGCTGGAAATACACCATAACGGCTATTTGCTCCAAAACGGGAAGATCCGTCTCTGCGTACAACCGCAGACAAGATGTATCTGTCTTTAAATGCGTACTTAGCTTGTCCGAAAACAGAGGTAAAATTTACACCTTTGAACTGGCCACTGTTTGCTACAATACCAGAGGTAACTGTAGACATGCTTACGAAATTAGGATCCCACGAGAATGGATTCAATCCTGATTGACCACTAAACCAACCTGCACCGGTATTCAAAGCTTCCTGACCTGCTATGATATCGATGGAATGATCTCCGAATGTTTTCTTATAATTAACAGTGTTGGTAAATGTCCATCCAAAAGAGTACGACTGGTTTTGATTAAATCCAAATGCAGAGTTATTCTCAGAGTTTTCGTATTGCCAACGAGTGTAGCCACGGCTGTTAGCGTTGTTGTAGTTACCACCTATGCTGGTGCGCAATGTTAAACCTGGCATAGGATCCCACTCCATATATACGTTTCCAAAACCACCTACCTGATGCTGCTGGTTATTGTTGAATCCTTCTCTGTTTGCAACAGGGTTCCTGGGGTTATTAAAACCTTTAGAGGCTGTACCTGCATAACCACCAAAAACATTATATACAGGGATGATTGATGGCATACGGAAAGCAGCCAAAATATCATTCTCGTCAGCAGCTACACCTTGACCACCGCCACCTCCGGTAAGACCTAACACCTTCTGTAAAGTGAATTGCATGTTTTCACCAATCCTCAAGTTCTTTAATACATCAAACTCTGAGTTGATCCTGGCAGCATAACGATCAAAGCTGTTATTAATCAGAATACCATCCTGATTTTGAGCACTTAAGCCAACATAGAAACGATTGCTTTCGCCACCGCCACTGAAACCAAGTGTTTGTCTTAGAATAGGTGCATTGCTTGTAATAGCATCATACCAATCAGTACCTGATTTGTCTGCAGCTGTAACCTGATAAACTCCACCAAGTCTTGGATCAATATTGTATTTAGCTTTCTCTGCCGCCATATCAATAGTACCTGTAAATCCTTGTACAGCCCCTACTGTAAGGTAATC
>JAYVBN010000290.1:0-7984 GCA_043750455.1 Bacteroidia bacterium
GATGGCTATAAGTGAGTCCAATAAAATTTCAAGTTCCTTATTGGGTGAACTAATCAAAGAGTTAGACGCACCTTCAATCGTTTTATAAACATCGGTGTCATCAAAAGGCATTAACCCTCTTACTGTGCCTTCTTTCACCTTGCCCGCAATCAGAAAATTATCGAATCGGCCTTCCTCCTTACATTTTTCCAGAGCATACTGAATGGTTTTTTCCTGGACATCTTTAATGATGGGTAACCAAAATTCATCTGTCAGCTTTACACTTCGGATGTCAATAGGTTTGATCGGATAGTCTGAATATTTTGAAGTGACATCCTGATCGGGCTTGCTGCAGCCCGCCAATAATACTATCAAAGCTGCTAACGGAATACTTTTTTGTACTGTCTTCGTCATCGGGATTTCTTGCTCTACTTGTAAAGTTAAATCGAATTAATGTCCATCCTATAAAAACTTATCAATAGCTGTACGACCAAGAGCACTACAATAATAGGTTCCGTCCTTAAAAATTGCTCAATGACTCCAATCCGAACGCAATATTTGGTCTCCCTCGAATCTTAAGATATAAACAACTTCGCCTTATTTCTTTGAATGTCGTAAGATGCCTTCGACAATCAGATACTGGGCGGAGATGTAGGTAAGCATAATGATAAACCTGGCACCGGCTATTGGATTCAAAAATTTATTGAATGCCAGCAGAGAATCAGAGGCCATAAATAAAAGTGCTCCTGCAAACACCATCCAAAAACTTTGAGTAGTGGTGCGTCCATAACGGAACAATGCGGTGAGCACCATCACACATAAAACCAATGCATACACCATCACCGGAATTCTTAACGGGCCAAGCGCATTGTACAGCACTACAATAAATCCGGTAGCGGCAAGCACAATAGGTAAGGCATAGCGCACTTTTTGGGTACCCAATAATTCCCGTTCCACATTCGAATTTCGATGCTGACGATAGACCTGAATAAATAAGAAATGAGAAATTAAAAAAGCGATCAAGCCCGTAATAAAGAAAACCTCAGCGCGCTCTGTAAAGAGCAACAACACATCGCCAGCCCAAGAAAAGAAAAGTGCGCGGATGAAAATCATTGAACGGGTTTCAACGCAAGCCAGGTAATAACCAATCAAAGAAAGGAGAATAAGTGGCTTACAAATAAACTCAAGCTGTTGGCTTGAAATAAGGCAGGCAATCAGCTCACCTATGCTTATCATTACAAAGACGAGAAGAAAAATTGTTTGACGCTTCATTTTCCGCGTTTGACCGAATGATAAATCAAGTAAGCAAAAGCAAAGGCGCTGAGCAAACCGCTAATCAAAAAGGTAATGAAAAAATTATCAGATTGATTGCCATACATCCAACCTGAGCAGAGTGCTCCAAGTCCAATGCCCAACTCCATAAATATATACACCGATGCGATGCCCCTGCCTTTGAACCGATCATCACTTAAATCTGTTGCCCACGCTAACAATGTTGGTGATGTGGAGCCTTGTGCAAATCCATACAAGGTAACTCCGATGATTAGCATTAAAGGTGTGGATGCCATTCCAACGATTATCATAGCAACTACGATCAGAAGTGTGCTCACACGAAGTACCTCCACTCTTCCATACCGGTCGGATGCTTTGCCTGCAAGTAAGCGAACCAAAAGTGAAGCGATAGTTAAAAAAGTAAATAGCAAACCTTTGTTTTTAATACCAACAAATTGACCGAAGTCGGGTATGATGGTAAACACTGCCCCATAGGAAAATGCGACTAACACCATAATAAGACACGGCATCCAAACCAGTGGCTCGAAAATATCTTCTTTCTTCACTTTTAATAACCCTATAGAAAACTTCTCTTTTTTTGGTACAGTCTCTTTTGTGCGCAACAGAATAATGATGGCGACCAACCCGAAAAAAGATGAACAATAAAACATGGCATCCAATCCAAACTGATTGGCGATAGTACCGCCCACAGCGGGGCCGAGTGCCATGCCTACGGAACCAGCAGTGCCCAACAGACCCATGGCTTCACCGCGTTTGTGAAATGGAATAATGTCTGCGAGATAAGCTGTTGTACCGGTTGGGGTAAATCCAGTTGAAAAACCATGAACCAAACGCAATAAAAAAAAGCCAGACAATGTTGCAATGATGGGATAGAACAAGCTGCAGACAAAACAAACTGCTGCACCAAAAATCATAACTGGTACCCGCCCAATAGTATCGGCTAACTTTCCACTGAAAGGCCTTGATACCATTGCTGTTACCGTGAACAGAGAAATTATCAATCCTTTATAATCCGCTCCCCCCAAAGCTGTAAGATAATCCGGCAACTCGGGAATGATCATGTTGAAGCTGGCAAAAAACAATAGCGAACTCAGACAGAGAAGCCAGAAGGAGGTGGTGTAGATTTTGGGAGGGTGTTGAGGCAAGGAGATGGTAATCGGCAAGAGGTTATCGGTCATCGGTATCCTTACCGCAAAACGATGAAGATTTGTTAATCATCGAATTTAGCATTTTTCCAATCGAAGCATATTGGCTCAATAAATTATTTGAAGTTTCAATAGAAATGTAAGAGCAATCTAAAGCGGTTTCAATCCAATGTTGTGTTTCTTGTTGCTCACCATCAGCATCGGTTAACTTACTTATAAAGTGCTTCTCATATCTCCGCTTCGCCCAAGCTTCTGCTATTTGTGCCCCAATAGACCGCGATGATCGCCTTACTTGATCAGTGAGAGAGTACATTTCCTCTTTTGGAAATTTTTTAGAAACTTCAAAAATCTCCTTTCCAAGCTGTCGGGAAAGTTTGTATACTTCCAAGTCTCTTACGCTTTTTACATAATCCATAACTACAAACTTATGTCCAGAACACCGATTACCAATAACTGATTACCGACAACCAATTTACTGCCTACTAACCTGCTCCTGATCCTCCAACAAATATGCCTTTATAAAATCATCGAGGTCGCCATCGAGTACATTTTGCGCATCGGTACGTTCTACTCCAGTGCGGGCATCTTTAACTAACTTATACGGATGCAACACATAGTTTCTGATTTGAGAGCCAAAATCAATTTTCATTTTGCCTGCCTCCACTTTGTCGCGGGCAGCATTGCGTTTTTCCATCTCCAACTGATAGAGCTTGGACTTCATCATTTGCATGGCCTTCTCACGGTTAGCATGTTGTGAGCGTTCCACCTGACACACAATAACAATACCTGTTGGTTTGTGTGTTAACTGAACTTTCGTTTCCACTTTGTTTACATTCTGGCCACCAGCACCGCCAGAGCGGGATGTATGAAGTTCAATGTCTGCCGGGTTGATTTCTATTTTAATAGTATCGTCTACCACAGGGTAAACAAATATTGATGCGAATGAAGTGTGCCTGCGTCCATTTGAATCAAACGGAGAAATACGAACCAACCGATGAACCCCTATTTCAGATTTTAGTTTACCGTATGCAAAGTCTCCACCTATTTCAAGTGTAGCAGATTTAATTCCTGCTACTTCACCCGATTGGTAATCGACCTGCTTGACGGTATAACCATTCTTTTCTCCCCACATGATATACATGCGGTAGAGCATCTCAGCCCAATCCTGACTTTCAGTTCCACCCGCTCCCGGATTGATTTCAATCATAGCGCTGAGTTGGTCTTCTTCTTTACTCAGCATCTTTTTGAATTCAAGTTCTTCAATGGCCTTGAATGATTTCTTATACTCACGGCCAAGTTCTTCCTCGCTCACATCACCCGCCAGGTGAAATTCATTCAGCACATCCAGGTCTTCCAGTTGCTTATTGACTTTATTATAAGCATCAGTCCACACTTTCTTTATACGAATATTTTTAAGAATAATTTCAGCCTGCTTTGGGTTGTTCCAGAAATCGGCTTGATGGGAAATGCGTTCTTCGTCTTCTATCTCTACGATTTTACGATCGTAGTCAAAGATACCGCCTGAGGGCGGCAACACGGGCTTTTAAGTCCTTTAATTGTTCGGAGGTCATGATTAAAAATTTGCACACCTGTTTGCCGAAGCACTTCGGTGAATAAAGGCACAAAGATAATTGAAAGATTCAAAATTCAAGACTTAACTGAGGTAAGCAGGTAGAAACATTAAGAACCAAGAGTATAAATTATTGTTACATAATGATAATCTTTTTCTTTCGGCCAACCTTATAGATATCGTTATTAACAAACAACATGAATACACCAGTAGTTATAAATGCACCTGAGACACCTACTATCCCCGATGAAACATTGCCAGAATTGACAGCATCAATTAAGACTAAAGCTGTGCCTGCCAATATTAGCATGATACCCGCCTGCCGCACTTTAAAGCTACCGTTTGGCCTTCCACGCAGATCAATTGCAGCAACATTATATAAGTATGTTGTGTCTTCACCTATTCTGAATGATTCTTGCTGAATGCCTCCAATAATACCTTTGGTAAAATGATCCTTGCCTTTGTGTTTGAATCGTATGGACTCTCCTTCACTAATCCGCACAATCACTTTATTCTTTTTAACAAGCACTATTTGTTTCTGCGATTGGGCAGAACTTGAAAATATCCAACTAAACAAAATAGCAAATACCAAAATCTTCATAGCATTACATCCGTGGCTTCCAGGGGGTTTCTTCAGCACCTAATTCCTGAGTCATCATTCTACAAAGTACAAACAGATAGTCTGAAAGACGATTAAGATATTTGATGACCAGTTCATTTACCTTCTCCTGTTGATCAAGCGCAATAATCAATCGCTCTGCTCTTCGACAAACGGTGCGAGCCACATGACCAAAAGAAACTGACGCATGGCCACCAGGCAATACAAAAGATTTCATGGATGGCAATTGCGAATCCATTTCGTCAATTTGCTTTTCAAGAAAAGTGATGTCCATTTCTTGCAACAAAGGAATTTTGACTTTCAGATTGCCGGGCTCAGTTGCGAGGATTGACCCCACGGTAAATAAACGATCTTGAATTTCTATTAAAACTTCCTTGCGATTTCTATTTACTTCCTGATCGCGAAGAAGACCAATGTAAGAATTGAGTTCATCTACAGTTCCATAAGAGTCAATGCGAAGATCCGACTTCGAAACGCGCTTACCACCAAAAAGTGAAGTCGTACCATGGTCGCCTGTTTTTGTGTAGATTTTCATAGGGTAAACTTAAGAAGTTGTAAAAATTGACAATAGACAAAGATAGTTTATTGTCAAGGTTCTAATCAAATAATTCAAGCTGCGAACGCAAAAGTTGAAATGACTTTCTGTGAAAAGGGGTTATACCCAATGCCCTGATGCCATCGCGATGTTCTTCCGTGGGGTAGCCAACATTGGTATTCCATCCATATCCTGGAAATTGAATCGACAATTTCGACATCAGCTCATCCCGATATGTTTTTGCCAGAACGGAAGCAGCGGCAATAGAAAGATACTTGCCATCGCCTTTGATCACACATTCGTGCAACAGACCGGGATACGGTTTGAATCGATTGCCATCAATCAACAAAAACTCAGGTCGCATCTCTAATTTATCTAATGCATGGTGCATGGCTTTGAAAGAAGCATTCAAAATATTGATGTCATCAATCTCCCTGTTGTCTATCTCTGCAATTGCCCAGGCCAACGCATCGCGTTTAATATCCTGCTCCAGAAGTTCTCGTTCCTCTTTTACTAATTGTTTGGAATCATTTAACAACTCATGCTTATAATTCTTTGGTAAAATAACGGCAGCAGCTACAACTGGCCCGGCAAGACAGCCCCGGCCAACTTCATCGCAGCCGGCTTCGATCAAATCTGGAGTAAAAGAGGAAAGTAACACACACAAACTTAACGCTCTCATCATCCGATCCAAAAAGAAAGTGATAGTTTTGGGAAAAGCTCAACAATCAATTCATCATGTCGAAAACAGAAATAAGAAACCCTTGGACAACTATCTCTTCCGAAGAGAAATATGACAACCCGTGGATAAGCGTAACAGAATATCAAGTTATTAATCCATCCGGTGGAAAGGGCATTTATGGTAAAGTGCATTTTAAAAATAAAGCGATCGGTATCATTCCAATAGACGCGGATGGCAACACATGGCTGGTAGGCCAACATCGATATCCGCTAAACGAATGGAGTTGGGAAATACCCGAAGGTGGCGGATCCATTGAAGGAAACGTACTTGAATCCGCCAAGCGCGAACTCAAAGAAGAAACAGGAGCTACCGCAAAAAAATGGACAGAAATTCAGCGAACACATTTATCCAATTCAGTATCTGATGAAGAAGGATTTATTTTTCTTGCCGAAGAACTAGAACATGGTGAAGCCGCGTTGGAAGAAACCGAAGCCGACATGAAAGTGTGGAAACTTCCATTCAACGATGCCTTTGACATGGTGATGACTGGAAAAATCACCGACAGTTTGAGTGTGATGGGGATTTTGAAGGTGGCGAGATTAAAAAAAATATAGATGCTGGACACTGGATTCTTGTAACTTGTTTCCAGAAACCAGAATCAAGCATCAATCCAATTAATGACATTCCGACCCTGCTTCTAATTGTCCTCTTTCTCCCAATACCGTCCACACATTCGCGAAAGCTTTATGCTCGCCTACCCTGTTATGCTCAGTCAACTTGGGCATGTGATGATGGGCGTTACGGACAGCATCATGGTGGGGCATATTGGTGCGGAGCCTTTGGCCGCAGCCTCACTGGCCAATGTGGCGTTTAATGTCATTTTACTTTTTGGAATTGGCGTTTCGTACGCGATCACACCACTGGTAGCATCTGCGCAAGGCGAACACAACAACCAACATGTAAGCGATACACTTAGACATGGACTTGCCATCAATTTTGTTAACAGCTTGGTTTTAGTAGCCATTGTCATTTTCGCCAAAGACATTTTATTTCATATTGACCAGCCCAAAGAAGTGGTTGACCTGGCCATCCCTTATTTAAGTATCATCACATTCTCCATCATCCCCACGCTTATCTTCCAAACCTTTCGCCAATTTTCAGAAGGGCTTTCATACACCCGTATGGCTATGATCGTAGTGATCGGCAGCAATTTTCTAAACATTGGTTTGAATTACATGTTCATCTACGGTCATGCCGGTTTTCCTGCCATGGGTTTGGTGGGTGCCGGATGGGGTACACTTATCTCACGTATAGCAATGGCTGGTGGAATAGCCTACTATGTTTATTTTGCCAAAGACTTTAAAAGTTATCGTTCTGGATTTTCAATTGGCAATTATTCAAAATCGTTAATCAAAAAAATGCTCAACATAGGTCTACCAGCCGGAGTGCAATTTATTTTTGAAGTTGCCGCCTTCGATTTCTCGGCCGTAATGATGGGTTGGCTTGGTGCCAAAACATTAGCAGCACATCAGATTGCGATTAATCTTGCTACCATTAGTTATATGACGACTACAGGACTTGCTGCCGCAGCTACCATTCGAGTAAGTAATGAAATAGGCAAGAAAGATTTTAAAACCATGCGCACTGTTGGCTTTACCATACTAGGGATGGCTCTAGCTGTGATGACATTGTGGGGACTACTTTTTATTATTGGAAGAAATTTCCTGCCCGCTCTTTATATAATGGATGCTGAAGTTATTGCCATTGCCGCCCCCTTGATTGTTATCGCAGGATTTTTTCAATTGGCCGATGGCACACAAGTTGTTTGCATTGGAGCTTTACGCGGGCTACAAGACGTAAAACTTCCTTCGCTCTTTATCTTCATTGCCTATTGGGTGATTGGCTTGCCACTTGGCTACTGGCTGGGATTCAAATCAGGATATGGTGCGGTAGGTATCTGGACTGGTTTGCTAATCGGCCTCACCCTTACTGCAATCGCCATGTTTATCCGCTTCAGAAGCCTGTCGAGAAACTTTAAAGGTTAAAAGATTTTAGAGTTTGGATTTTAGAATTGAGAATTCAAGGCGACTCAACCAATCAAAAATCTCAATTCTAAAATCAAAATCTCAAATAATGACTATCTTTTTGGAAACTTAACAAC
>JAYVBN010000291.1:0-3117 GCA_043750455.1 Bacteroidia bacterium
GTGAGGGATTACCCAGTGCCAAAATTCTACGGGCACCATCTCCGCCATATCGCAACGGAAGCCATCCACTTTTTTGTTTGTCCAATAAATAAGTATGTCACGCATCTTCTCCCATGTGTTGGGCACAGGTTCAAAGTAAGTCTTTCCACCTTGCTGAATGTCAACTCCGTAGTTAAGCTTTGCGGCTTCAAACCAATCATTAACTCCGGGGTTTGCATTAAACTGATCGTTGCCAGAAACCTTGGCTGGCGTTTCATCAAACTTGCCGTCCTCAGTTGGGAATGAATTAAATCCTAATGAATTATATGCTGTGGGAGGTTGGAAAGATTGACCAGGCAAATAGTAGAAGTTGTTGTTGGGTTTAAACAAAACAGTCTTATCATCATCGTACCCAAAGTCTTTGACACTTTCAGGTTTTGCATCGCTGTGATAAACGCGAGCTACATGATTGGGAACGAAGTCAATGATAACTTTCATACCTTTTGACTGCGTGCGCTCAACCAAAGCCTCAAATTCCTTCATCCTATTCTTCACGTCTACTGCCAGATCAGGATTAACATCATAATAGTCTTTGATCGAATATGGAGAACCTGCCCTTCCCTTCACAACGTCTGCATCATCCAACGGTATGCCGAAGCGGGTGTAATCTGTAAGCAAGGCATGTTCTATCACACCAGTAAACCAAACATGAGTTACGCCAAGTTCCTTGATCCCTTTCAGAGCTGAATCGTTGATATCATTGAACTTACCAACACCATTTTCTTCCAGGGTTCCATAGGCTTTGTTGGTTGTGTTTCCATTCCCGAAAAGGCGGGTCATCAGTTGATAAATAACAATTTTACTTCCGGAGGGTGTGGCCATAAGTGGTGTGTCTGGAATCTTTTCTTTAGGTGCCGAACAGCCCAAAATAAACAGGAAAAAGAGGGAGAATTGTAGCGGTTTGCAGCGCATAAAATTAATCAAGATACAAGATAAAAATTCCTGTATCTATACACACTAAGCAAGCCGAACTTTACAGAATTTGTTGAAGGTTAAATTACGCAACCGATTGTTTTTACTTTAAGAGGCTGATTTTTTACCTCTCTTCGAAAGCCATAGGTATAGGGCAAGAACAACCAAGCAGATAGCAAGACCTAGGAACTCCCGGCTCTCTTCTATATATGGATATTGCATCTTTGCAAGATCATCAAAAAGCATAGCCTTGTCTTCTGAGGCAAACCATTGTGAGACACCCGACCATAGAAAAATAGCATAGATAAAATAAATTCCGCTTTGCACCATCATCACTTTTGGATAGAACATGTTGAAGGCGGCCATAACACAAACTGCCACCATGGCGCCATATATTAATATCCAAAGTAATGGATCGGGATCATTGAATTGAACGATGGTAAAAGCCAGAAACAAAACTGCCAATGTAAAATGCAAAATTCTCATAAGTAAGAAGTTAAAATATTGCTCCTGCAATTGTGGCTGTCATCATTGTAGCCAACGAAGCTGCTAGCATTGCTCGTAAACCCAGTTTGGAGAGATCACCTTGTCTTCCAGGGGCCATTCCTCCTATTCCTCCTATTTGAATGGCAATAGAACTGAAGTTGGCAAAACCACAAAGGGCATACGTTGCAATGCGTATGGACTTTTCATCCAGTAATCCGGCTGCCTTCATTTGTGAGAGATCGACATAGGCAACAAATTCATTAACCACCATTTTCTGTCCCAATAAACTGCCCACCTGCAATGTTTGGCTCCACTCTACTCCCATCGCGAAAGCAAACACGCGAAACACTTGCCCTAAAATATATTGAAGTGAAAATCCTTTGAAGGTTCCGTTTGTACTTGCAACAACAAATTCATTAAGCCCGGTCCACGCGCCAATAAAATCAACGAGTATCCAATTGACTGCATAGATAATAGCAATGAAAGCGATGAGCATTCCTCCAATATTCAAGGCAAGCTTCAATCCATCGGCAGCACCTGTTGCTAATGCATCCACCAGATTTACACCAATCTGCTCTTTGTTTACCTTAAGGGATGAATCAATTTTTTCTGGTTCTGTTTGCGGCATAAAGATTTTTGACAGCACAATCGCTGCAGGCGCATTCATTATGGAGGCGCATAAAAGATAGGTGGCAAAAAGTGTTTTTTCCTGCAGACTTCCCCCACCCAATAATCCCACGTAAGTGGCTAACACACTTCCTGCTATGGTTGCCATACCTCCTACCATCAGGCAGAAAAGTTCTGATCGTGTCATAGTGGCTATGAATGGTCTTACCAAAAGTGGTGCCTCGGTTTGCCCCATGAAAATGTTGGCTGCAGCAGACAAGCTCTCAGCGCCAGACAGTCTCATTGACTTCGACATGATCCACGCAAAACCGTAAACAATTTTTTGAAGTACGCCCAGATAATAAAGCCCTGCTGTAACAGCAGAGAAAAAGATAACTGTAGGCAATGCTTGGAATGCAAAAATGAAACCCAGATTAGAGGTGTCATCTGCCAATTGCCCGAAAACAAACCGTGAACCCTCCTTTGCAAAACCAAGAAAGATTACAAACTTCTCGCTTACAAATTCAAAACCACCGCGTACAAAACCAACCTTTGCAATGAGTAGACCAATTACAATTTGAATGAACAGGCCAATTGCCACCAATCGCCAATCAATTTTTTTTCGATTAACCGATAATAAATAGGCAACCCCAACTATGAAAACTAAGCCAACTATTGCGCGCAGGTAATCCATACAACAAAAAAATTAGTTGGCTTTTAATGGAGGATTCAATTTCTTTTTCCAAGCTCGTCCCGGAGTTTCGCTGCGCGTTCGTAGTCTTCCTTTGCTATCGCATCTTTCAACAGCTCGTGTAGCTTTTCAACGGAGTGGTTTTTAAAATCATCCCCCTTTTTAGGAACTTCTTTTTTTGCTTTCGACTTAGGCTCCAGTTTGGTGTCCTTCTTCTCTTTCTGTTCATCCTCCTCTTCATCGGTCAATACGATACCAGCCTCTGCCAAGATATTCTCGTAGGTAGAAATCGGAGAGTCAAATCGAAGGCCGATAGCAATTGCATCCGATGGTCGTGCATCCAGTTCTGTTTTCTTCAACCCATCGGTGCAGATGATTTTGGC
>JAYVBN010000292.1:0-3130 GCA_043750455.1 Bacteroidia bacterium
GAAAGGTATGCCCATCAATTTGCAACTTCTTTTCAAACGTTCGAAGTGTTCGAGGGCTTTAAAAGTTTTTATACCGTTTACAGTTTCGTAGGCACGGATCCCTTCAAATACTCCGTAACCATAATGCAAAGTCTGGCCAAATAAATCGGTCGTGGCGTCCTTTGCTTTCACGTATTTTCCATCCAGAAAAAGGACTGTGTTATCGTTGTAATACATATATTTTAAAACAATCGTTAGTTTGTTGTAATTCCTATAAAATAAAACCGTCCCGCTTGTGGGCGGGACGGTTGACAATTCTTTTTACACTATCGTCAGCGTCCCGGTTTTCGGAGAATAATGACGTTAATAAGCACAAGTTCACAATTGATCAAGTTGACCAGTGTGTTTAATGCGTATGAAGTTATTTTGTTCATTACTTTTCTTATGCGGTAGTGCAAGATGGCAAAATTTTGTAATGAGATTGCACGAAAACGAAGAAAAAAGTTTAAGTCAACTATAACGAATGTTAGGTAGAAGGTTAGTCTTAAGGAATGCTTTTGATTTGGTAATTGTCAAATTCTTGATTGAACTATGCGCACAGATTTTGTGCATAAAGTATAACTTGTTGCATAAAAGTTATGCAGATAACACCATCAAGAATCTAAATACTCTACAATCCCATCCCGAATGGCGGTAAAAGTTTTGACCAGAGTTTCTTCTTTTTCCTCCAGCAAAGTCACGCGAAATCCTTGCAACTCGGAACAGAAAGACGAGATCGGCACTACGCACACTCCTTTCGCGCCAAGCAGGTAATAAACGAACCGTTTGTCGAGTGGCATGTCTTCAGCAGTCCAATCCTCCACCAGCTTTTTAATTTTTGAACCTGCCTGTCCGGTAGGCAGGTCTGCGATTTTCATCGTTTGATTTTTCTTCAATACTCCCTCTCGGAAGATGATGGTGTTATAAAACGCACCAAATGTTTCGTTAAAAGTTAACTGTGGAACCGTGTGAAGAATGTCGGCAATAATTTTACTGCGCCTGCCAATGTTCTGGTTCGTTTCCTCACGATATACTTTGAAGCGAGGATCGCCCAGAATTTTTGGGATAGCTAACTGCGGAAGTTTTGTCGAGCACACTTCAATCATTTTTGCATTATCAATGGCCTGACACAAGCGATTGAAGTCTCCATCTTTATCGCGATTGTAATATTCCATCCAGCCACAGCGCGCACCGGGCCACGGCACTTCCTTAGAAATGCCTTTCATGGAAATGCCCGGAATATCTTCAATGACTTCGGCTAACGCATACGCTCGCGCTCCATTATAAGTAATGTTCAGATAGATTTCATCACAGACCAAAAAGAGTTTGAACTCACGTGCTATCTTGACAATCCTCTTTAATGTTTCGTATGGATAAACCATCCCTGTTGGATTATCCGGATTGATAATCAAAATGCCCACAACATTCGGATTGTACTTTACTTTATTATAGAGATCATCCAGATCAGGATACCATTTGTTGTTGGGATCAAGCTTATAGGTGAGAGGTTCATTGCTGGCATGCGCTGCCTCCGCGCTAGAGTGAGTAGAGTAAGCGGGCGAGGGGCCAATGATGCGTGAGGTTGGCGTGATGTATTGATAGACTTTCGCAATAGCATCGCCAAGCCCGTTAAAAAAGCAAATATCGTCTGGTGTGATTTGTGCGCCCTTGCGTAAATTATTTTGCTCGGCTAAAAACTTTCGTGTGTCCAAAATTCCTTTTGAAGGGCAATAGCTGTACGTTTCGTTTTGCAGTGCGAGATCAGCAATGATTTGTTTGATCCATTGTGGGAGCAAATGATTTTTTTGAATCGGGTCGCCAATATTCTCCCAACAGATTTCTTTGCCAAGATTTTTTATCTGTTCGGCCTTCTTTACAATTTCCCGGATTTCGTAGCTGAGTTCTTTTGCTCCTTCGCTTAGTAATTGTTGACGCATTTTTTGGGTATTAGGACTTAGGCATTAGGGCGTATAGTCTATAGGCAGTAAGTACTGTAATTAAAATCCGAAAGTAAAGTTTAGTTGAGTAGATAGCAAAAAGCAGATGATAAAATCATCCCTGTGTTGCCGCAATTATGGTTTCAGCAAAAGCCTGATCTGCCCGCTTACTAACCATCGGTAGTTTATCCATCCAATGAACATCGATAGTGTAGACACCAAAATCTTCAATCACTTTTCCTTTTATGTCATAGAAGCCACGGCCTCGGAATGGAAATCTTTGGGCTGAATCAGGGAAGTGTACTGTATCAAAGACTTCTCCATGTACATCGTAAAAAGTACCGAAGGCCATGTGCTCATTCTTCTTCTTAGTATAAGCATCCTTTGTGGTAACGATGTATCCTACAATATGGACCTGCTTGCCATTTTTATGAGATAACTCTCTTGCTACCGAATCACCATAAGATGGAGTCGCCAGTAAATCAAATGGATTGCAAAGCGGAAAGCCAAGTAGCTCGATTTCATCAAAGGCATCTTCCAATACATTGCGTTGAAGAACGGGCAATGGATATTCTTTGGGTTCGGTATCAAAAAGATCGACTGTGGTGGAGACGCAATATTTAGCGTCTTTACGACCAAAATACAGCATCGATTCCCACAGAAGTTGTTGCTTGGTTTTACCTGTGAAGCGAAAAGCTTCCAATCGAATGAGGATACGAAGCTGTTCCAATCCAATGCTTTGTATCCGTCTCAAAAAATTATCAAGGCTTGAGTATGTACCATTTTTATTCCGCTCAGAAAAAATTTGCTGACCTATTTTTGTTTCCAGGCTTTTCAAGTGAACAAAACCAATGTAAATGTTATTTCCTTCTATTGTAGTAAGGTATTCGCTATGATTGACACAAGGAGGTTCAATCTCACCACCATTCATGCGTGCCTCATGAAAATAAAATTCTGTTCTGTAAAACCCACCGAAGTTGTTGATCACGCCCACCATAAACTCTAATGGATGATAGGCTTTTAAAAATAAACCCTGATAACTTTCCACCGCGTAGCTGGCCGAGTGACCCTTTGCAAAAGAGTAGCCCGCAAAACTTTCGATTTCTTCCCAAACGCGATTGGTTACTCTGGGTTCGTACCCGATGCGATTGCAATTTTGAAAAAACTGATCGCGC
>JAYVBN010000293.1:0-6040 GCA_043750455.1 Bacteroidia bacterium
AGAATCCCGAGATTTTGTATTTGATGATGCCTCACTTAGGTCAATCATTGCTCAGATTGAGAAAGACTTTTCAATTCAAATTATAGTAGAACAGGAAGCGATTTACTCATGTACGTTCACCGGAGATGTTTCGAAATTGGAACTATTCGATATGTTGGAAGTCATTGGTAAATCTACAGGTGCAACCTTTGAAGTAAAAGGAACAATGATTCTGATTAACGGAAAAGGATGCGAGTAATTTTAGAGTAACGTAAAACATGAATTAAAACCCAAGCCTAATGAAAACAACCTCTACCTAACAAAAAAATAGCCGGCAGTAAGTAAATACCACCGGCTTTTTAAATGCCTCAACTCATCCGGTAAGATGAATTGAGATGTTTTGTCCAAGTCTTTTAACCATCAAACAAAACTTTTAAAGTTATGAAAAAACCGCTACGTCAACAATGGTATGACACAATACTATTTTTAATGAAAATCACGGTAGCACAGATCTTTTTAGCCTTCCTATTCGGTTCTTTAACCTATGCCACGGATTTAACTGGCCAGGGTATTTTAGACGAGAAGGTAACTTTGCACATAGAAAATGCAGAATTAAAGAAAGTGCTTTTGGAAATTGAACGAATTACCGAAGCGAGGTTTGCTTACAGTTCAAAGATAATCCGCGTTAGGCAGAAAATTTCGATTGATGCCGATGGTAAAAAGCTCGCTGATTTATTAAATGATTTGCTGGCACCTCTGGATGTTTCCTACGCGGTAATTGCCGGTAGAATATCACTTTTCAAAACCCCACCGACAACAAGTTCAGTCATTTCTGAGCCTTCAGATGACATTACAAGTGAGATTGTTGTCCATACTTTATCTGGAAAAATAACAGATGAAGCAGGACAACCGTTGCCTGGCGTAAACATTATCGAGAAGGGTACCACAAATGGAACAACAACCGATGCGACCGGTACTTATAAAATGGAAGTTTCAACTGGCAATGCAACCGTGATATTTTCCTTTATTGGATATGTTACTCAAGAAGTTGCAGTAAATAACCAGAGCGTTATCAACATTTCCCTTAACCCGGATATTCTAACGCTACAAGAAATCGTAGTTGTAGGATATGGCACTCAAGAGAAAAAAGTTGTTACAGGCGCTGTATCTACCGTTACTTCGAAAGACATTACACAAACATCAGTAACGGGATTTGATCAGGCAATGCAAGGAAGAATGGCTGGCGTTCAGGTAACGCAAAATTCTGGTACGCCTGGTGGAGGCGTGTCGGTCAGGATTAGAGGAGTTGGTTCAATTTCAGGCGCATCAGAACCTTTGTATGTGGTGGATGGTGTACCAATGCTTCAAACACTTGGTGCTCTAAACTCTATCAATCCAAATGATATTGAGAGAATTGATGTGTTGAAAGATGCGGCATCCGCGGCAATTTATGGGTCGAGGGCGACAAATGGTGTTGTTCTCGTTACAACAAAGCGCGGAAAGGCTGGCAAAGTTACAGTGAATTTTGACTCCTATGTAGGGGTGCAAAATGCCTATAAGAAGATCGACCTTTTAGATGGCCCCCAATTTGCAAAACTTGCAAATGAAAACCTGGTAGCCGGTGGGCAACCCGCAAATCCTACCTGGGGAACTTCGAACACAGACTGGCAGGATGCTGTTTTTAGGGCAGCGCCTATACAGAGTCATAATATTTCAGTGGGCGGTGGTGGTGAACGTTCGAGGAACCTGTTTTCAGCGGGTTATTTTAAACAGGATGGTATACTTATCGCATCCGACTACACACGTTATAATGCGCGTCTTAATTCCGATTATGATATTGGTAAAAAATTTAAGGTCGGAACGAACATCAGCTTTAGCCACGATAAGCAAAACTCCGGTGATGTTAAAAATAGCCTTGTAAACGCCACTCAGTTGCAGCCGGTCAACCCTGTATATACGGACAAACTCGGTTCTCATGATGGAAGTTTCTACGGATGGAAAGGATATGAATTAATATCAGGCGCTGCTAGTGCTCTTTATTACCCTGCAAATTTGAATAATCAGGTAGCTATAGATGAGGCATACGTTTCAAGGCCTCTTACTACCGATCAGCTCATGCTGTCTGGATTTGGTGAGTATGAAATTCTGAAGGGCTTAAGGTTCCGAACAGCCATGAACTATGTTAATAACACGTCATTGTATATATTCGACAGGCCTGGAGTTCCCACCGAAATCAATGCCAGAGGCACGTTCGTAAATCCTTCTGTTTACGCTGAAACGTGGGGAGCTTTCAGCCAATGGAATTGGGTAAACACGGTATCCTACGACAGAGAAATAGGAAAGCACAACTTTTCTCTTGTTGTTGGTACGGATGCACTTGAAAATACTCAGCGCCAGGTTTATGTAAATGGCTCAGGAAATCCTCCAGGTCAGTTGAGTATAAATGCTTTAGCAAGCAAAAACACAACTGGTTTTTCAGAAGTTAACAGTCTTGTTTCTTATCTCGGCCGGTTTAATTATGATTATGCGGATAAATATTTGGTATCCTTCAGTTTAAGACGCGATGGTTCTTCAAAATTTATCGGGGACAATCTGTATGGGAATTTTCCGGCACTGTCTGTTGGTTGGCGCATTTCAGAAGAACCTTTTCTTCAATCTGTTAAGCAGATAAATGAGCTAAAACTAAGGGCAAGTTACGGTGTTGTCGGAAATCAAAATATTCCATCCTTTCAGTATGCGAATGCGTATGCTTCTAATTCGGGGAGGTCGTTATACCCTCTTGGCACAGGCCAGAATTTAACTCCTGCCTTTTACCAAAGCGTAGTAGGGAATTCCCGGATCCATTGGGAAGAGTCCACTACTACAGATGTGGGTATAGATGCAACGCTTTTTGACGGCATGCTAACTTTAACAGCTGACTACTACATAAAGGAAATTACCGACTTATTGGGTAACGCGCCAGTGCCGGCCTCCTTAGCGGTTTTGGGAAATACCATAACGAAGAACACTTTCTCCATGGAGAACAAAGGCTTTGAGATTGCCTTGGGATTCAATAAAGAATTGGGTAAAGTAAATTTTTCTGCTAACGCAAATTTCTCCACACTCGATAATAAAGTAACCAAACTTCTGGAAAACAGCGCAACGGATTACGTTTCTAAAGACGGTGCTTTCGGCTTTCAAAGCCGGTCGCAAGTAGGTGAAAGAATTGGTAATTTTTACGGTTACGTAACCGATGGTATAATCCAGAATGGAGGTGAAGCAGCTTCGAGTGGAATGGGTGGTGTGGCTGCGGGAGATCGCAGATTTAAAGATTTGAATGGCGATGGCGTTATCAATGCGCGTGATCGGACTGTCATAGGTAATGGGTTACCAAAATATCTCTACGGCTTAAACCTGAAAGCGGAGTTGAACCGTTTTGATTTTTCGGTCTTCCTCCAGGGGCAGGCAGGCGTGGATATTGCAAACATGGTGAAGGCCAAAACGCACCGGATGGATCAAAGTGGTATGGTCAATGGCTCAACTGACCTTTTAAATAGTTGGTCTGGCGAAGGCTCGACAAATGAGTTGACGCGCAACGCCTATAATGCTCCTCCGTCTAATATGTGGTTCTCTTCATTTTATGTGGAAAATGGAGCCTTTATGCGTATTAAAAATGTGCAACTAGGGTACACGCTGCCAACCGACCTATTAACCAGAGTGGGCCTTACCCGTGTACGCTTTTATGTTTCGGCTCAAAACCTCTTCACTTTTACTAAGTATAGCGGTTGGGATCCTGAGATCGGCAGCCAGCCAAGAGTAGGTGCAGGAGATGGCACTCCTGTGTCGTTTGAGTCAGACCCCGCGCTTACAGGTGTTGATTATGGCAGATACCCGTTGCCAAGAGTATTTATGGGAGGCCTTAATATTCAGTTTTAAAACAGGCTGAATGGGTTTATTTTTCAATAAAAAAAATATGAAAAAATGAAAAAGATAATTATGTATTTAATGATGTCGATAGTATTGATGTCGTTGACGGAATGTGACGATTCGTTTTTGCAGCAGGTACCTCAAAATGGCACCACACCAGATGTGCTTTTTTTTCAAAAGAAATCTGACTTTAATTACCTGACTTTTGGAGCCTATCATGAACTTAATGGCTATGTGTGGGAAACCGGTGTGGGTAGCTGGGGTCTTGTTTCAGGAAATATTCTTCAAGATATCAATAAGGTTGACCAAACCCCTCACATTCTTTCTACCTATATGCAACCAACAGCTGGGTTTGCCTCTTCGCCATGGCAAATCAATTTCAAAATCGTGAGCAGAGCGAATGAGTTATTGAAGCAAGTTGCGATTGTAAAGGAGGGTATTCTTACCGCTTCTGAAATTGACTTGGTTACAGGCGAAGCAAAATTTTTGCGGGGATTAGGCTATTTGGGTTTGGCGCAGCGATTTGGCAGTGTTCCTCTATACTTAAAGCCATACGATGCGTCCGACACAGAAATGCCCAAACAGGGTTGCGCACCGGAAGCGGAAATATGGGATCAGGTAATACAAGATTTAACAGAGGCTGCCGCAAAACTGCCAAAAGATTGGGATGCAGCAAACCTGGGGAGGGCCACTAAAGGATCTGCTTTTGCTTTTTTAGCCAATGCCCATATGTACAAAAAGAATTGGGCCAATGCGAAGAAAGCCTCGGATGATCTAATTGCGCTTGGCAAATACAGCTTGCTGCCAAATGTGCGAGAGCTTTTTTCAATCGCAAAGGAAAATACAGTCGAATCTATTTTTGAGGTTCAGTTCGCTTATCAATCGGGCAGCCTTATAAATTGGAGTAACGATTTTCCTGACTATGGCAATGCGTTAGGTTTTTATACGTCCCCCAAAGGTGTAGGAAATAATTATGCAAATAATGGAGGCACAGGAGAAGCGGTTATGACAAAAAAGCTTGCTAATTCTTTTGATCCTAATGATAAGAGGAGAAAATTTCTTGTACTGGCACCCGGAGAAAAATATAAAGGAGAAGGAATGCGAGACACACTTTTGTTAAGTAAAGATCCCACAAAAATACCACAACAAAATTCCGCTTTTTCTTCCAAATATTGGATAGGTCCTGATTTTAGTCCCACTGATGGTTCGCAACGCTGGTTTGGCGCTCAGAATAATCCAATGTTCCGCTATGCAGAATTTTTGCTGAATTATGCTGAGATCCTTTTTGAGTTAGGTGACTTTAACGGAGCCTATACGCAGTTGAATTTGGTAAGAGCTCGTGCGGGTGTTCCAGGTAGAATAGCTCAGGCAAATCGTGATGTATTTTTTGCTGATCTAATGCTGGAGAGACGCTTTGAATTAAATTTCGAACCGCAATTAGTGTTTCACTTTATGCGCACGGGCTACTTAAAGACCCATCTGGAGAAAGAGTATGGAGTAACATTTGATCCTAAATGGCTTAAATTTCCAATCCCTCAGGCAGACAGAGATCTTAATGCTAATCTTTGTCAGAACCCTGGTTACTAACCTCAGTGTACAAGAAAAAAGATGGTCCGAAAGGGCCATCTTTTGTTACTTATTTCCATACCAATTTCGATTTTTAATAGAATGAGAAACTCATGGAGATTGATACGTGATCGTCTGTATCATCTTGGCATCTCTGGCGTATTGATCTTTTTGTATGGCTGCACCGATAGTAAAGAATCGATGTTTGAGTTAGTATCGTCCAAACAATCTGGCATCACATTTAGAAATGAGATAACGGAAACAGATTCCTTAAATGTTTTACGATTGGAATACATCTACAACGGAGGTGGCGTGGGTGTTGGCGATTTTAATAATGACGGATTGCCTGATATTTTTTTTAGTGGCAACCAGGTTCCTGGCAAACTTTACATTAACAAAGGAGATTTTAGGTTTGAAGATGTTACCCTCGAATCAGGAATTGAAACACCTTATTGGAGTACAGGAGTAGCCCTTGTAGACATCAATACAGACGGGTTGCTTGATATTTATGTATCCACCATTTCTCCCAAAAAAAGTGGATCAGCCCCTAATCAGTTCTTCATTAACCAGGAGATTAAAAATGGATTAC
>JAYVBN010000294.1:0-2178 GCA_043750455.1 Bacteroidia bacterium
AGTAAATGTTGAATTCAATCCTATCGTAGGGCTCTCCTTTAAAAGTATTTTGAATGAGTGCATCAAAGTCAAGCGAATCATCGCGCAAAATGGAAGGAAAACGAAAATCCTG
This sequence comes from Bacteroidia bacterium, assembly GCA_043750455.1. Taxonomy (GTDB): domain Bacteria; phylum Bacteroidota; class Bacteroidia; order Cytophagales; family Cyclobacteriaceae; genus ELB16-189. The sequence continues at coordinate 113 of JAYVBN010000294.1, forward strand.
AATGGTTGAAACTCCAGGCAACACTTTGTGTCCGCGCGCTTCTGCCAGTAGTGAAACATAGTATCCTTCACTTTGATATTGATAGGATTTACAAAGATTAAGGACTTTTAAATTCTTTCCGGCCTGATAGATTTCATTTGAAATGTATTGATCAGGCGTAATCACCTCAACATCATCAAGACTTAACTTCCACGTTTCCGGTTTTTCAACAACAATTAGCTTAGGCATACATTAGTTTTCAATGGTCAATGTGTCAATTAGCCAATTGAACTTAAGGCTACAATAATCATTGGCGTATTCGCACATTGATAATCGGTTCATTTATTTGGGTTCAATAATTAGCAGATTAGCATCGTACGTAACGATTCCTAACATAATGCTATTGATCAGACGATCAAAGTTTACGCTATAATATTGACTCTTCAATGGATTGGGATTCATAGGATCCGCCAGATAAACAGTATCGCTGGGCTCGTCATATCCGTTTACCACAACAAAATGCCCTACCGGTTCGCCTTTGATGCTATCGTATTTATTAGTTGACGAAATCTCGCGTGGTGTTCCATATAGATAAGTTGCACTAAGTCCCGTCAATACGGGAACTTGTCTCCGCAAATAGCTTTTAATAAGCTTATCATCAAGTTCTGAATTTAGAATTTTGCCACCGGCTTCAAGGAATTTTATATAAGCTTTAGAAGCTACATGAAGTTTGCGGCTATTGAATTTATATTGCATCTGCCTTTTGAGGCTTTGGATCATTTTTGATGAGGATTGTTTGAACCAGGTAGGATCAAAGACAGTTAGATTGTAAGTGTAGATATGCGCCTTATAACCTCGTTTTAATGCATGATTGCCAAGCATTACCGCCAGAGTGCCACCGTTTTTTAAATGCTTTACTTCATTCACCACTTCTTTCAAGGTAATGGAGTCTTGATAATATTGATATAACGCATGTAAGCAAGTAGGGCCACATGTCACTTCATCGGGTTGCGCTTTGATATCAAAATTTAAAAAGAGAGCCTGACGGTTAGGCATATTAGAAAATTTTTGAAATGAATAGATTGACAACCTCAACTAAAATCAGGATGATAATAATCCACTCCAGCATATTGCTTTGGCGCTGATTTGAGATTTCACGAAAGACACTCAGGTTGCTTTCAATAATTCGGAGGGTATATTCAATCTCGCTGAAGCGAACACGCAGATCAAAATGCTTCATTAGTCCTTTATGCAATCCATCCAGATATTCATCGTCCCACACTTGCTCTGGGGCATCGAAGATATAGATATTGTCCGCGATTTCTATTTGTGTATTCAAAGCTTTGCCAATGAATTTGAGCATGTTCCTGCGGTTGATACTCAACTGACCGGTAAGTTCGAGGTGATTTGTAAATCCTTTTATTTCTGTTAGTAAATTTTCACAGACCTGATGATACTGATCCAAAGCTACTGATTGAGCAAGATTTAGCATGGCAATTCGATATATCCGGGCATCCAAATGATCCACAATCACCTGATCGAATTCAAAATCCATCTGTCCAGTTGTACCCACACTTATTTCATGGTCATCGCGTAGCCAATTAGATGTCGGATTTTTTAAGTAGGGCTGTACGGCCTTTACTGCAAGCTTAAACTCTTCATCCGAGTGACCTGAAAACACAATAACCCCATAATTAAAATAGTACTGGTATCGGTCTCCGCCAAAACTATAAAATAGCTCTGTGGAAGAATCTGATGTAGGTTTGATTTCCAGAAAGGACTTAAGCCCTTTAATGTCAATCTGGTTAGCCACCAGAATAGCCGAAAGTTTTACTGTCTTGTCCATATACCGTCTATCTCAAATTTAACCTTTATATCATTGTAAGGAAATTTTGATTGGCCCGAAACCGTTAATATTGTGATTAGAAATAAATAAAATACAAAATGAAGCGAATCCTTCTATTGCTCTTATGTTCTGCAGCTATTTTTCAAGTATACGGATGGGGTGTCACCGGTCACCGTGCCAGTGGTTTAATTGCGGAGCAGCACCTTTCTGCGAAAGCAAAAAAGAAAATCCGGAAATTGTT
>JAYVBN010000295.1:0-3001 GCA_043750455.1 Bacteroidia bacterium
GGTGGCACTGAAACAAATGGTTTTGAAGTCACACTTTCATCAACAATTATAGACAAGCCAGGAGGTTTGAAATGGAGGGCAGAATTCAATTTGGGAAGCTTAAAGGAAAAGATTGTTGACCTTGCACAAAGAGGCCCCAATGGTGAAAAAGTTAATGATGTTGGAAGTGGCTGGTTTATAGGAGAACCAATACGAGTGTTCTATGACTATAACAAGGTAGGTATCTGGCAAGCGGATGAAAAGGATGCAGCTGCTAAGTATGGTCAGTTCCCCGGAGAGATAAAGGTTGAAGATTTAAACGAAGATGGCCTTATTGATCTTACCAATGACAGAAAAGTGCTTGGCAATGATGTTCCCAAAGCTTACGGAGGTATTTCCAATAGTTTTGAATATAAAGGATTTGATTTTTCATTTTTCTTCTACTACAGGCTTGGCTTTATGATTAGGAGTGAATTTAGCAACAGTCAGGCTACGATGCAGGCCAGATATAACAACCTGAAGGTAGATTATTGGACAATTAATAATCCGACTAACGAATACCCACGACCCAATAAAAACCAGGAAAGTATTACCTATGGATCTGCTCTTCAGTATATGGATGGTGGTTTTGTAAAATTGCGTAACATAACACTTGGTTATACTTTGCCAACAACTATTGCGGAGAAAATGAAGATGTCATCATTGAGACTTTATGTGACTGCACAGAATCCATTGATTTGGTCTAGTTACAAATTATTTGATCCTGAAAGAGCTGGTAATGTTAACTCTGGCGAAATGCCTTCTTACAAATTGTTTGTGGGCGGTATTAACATAGGCTTCTAAGGCAACCTTCTAAAAAAGAAATGATCATGAAAATGAAAATAACAAAATCGATTTTAGTAACCTTAGCATTGATCGCGTTTAGTACGCAGTCCTGTAAGGATTACTTGCAAGAAACTTTAGTGTCCGATGTATCGGCCGGAAGTTATTATACAACCCCCGCTGGTTTAGAAGATGCTGTAGATGCCACGTATTCTTTCTTGCGTGAGATATATAGCAACGAGCGAGCCTATATGTTGTCTATATTTGGTACAGATACTCACACCAATGGAGCAGATGGTGGCTGGAAGTCATTCAATTTTTATGACAATGGGTTAAACTCTGGAGCTGGTATTTTACTGGAACAATGGGAATTTTTATATAAAGGTATTAACCAGGCAAATGCCGTATTGGGACGCTCAGAGGGGATTGCTGGAATCTCGGATGCTACAAAATTGGCACGCCAAGCCGAAGTTCGCTTTTTACGCGCCTTCTACTACTTTTATTTGGTTCAAACTTGGGGCGATGTTCACTTAACCCTTGAAGAAACAATTGGTGCTCAGGTAACAGCAAATAAAACAAGTCAGGCTACTATTTATGCTGATGCAATTATTCCAGACCTTCTATTTGCGATTACCAATTTGCCTAATACTCAGAGTAACTATGGTAGGGCAACAAAGGCTGCCGCGCAGTTTCTTTTAGGCAAAGTTTATCTGACAAGAGGTTATCAATCCTTTGCTCAGTCAACTGATTTTGCAAGCTCAGAAACACTCTTCACTAATGTGATTGCAGACTATGGTTTTAATTTGGTTGCAACACATAAAGATTTGTGGGATCAGAGCAAACAATTGAACACTGAGGTAATATGGGCTATCCAGTATTCTACCGATCTCATTTTAAATGGGGGGGATACAGGAGTTGGAAATCGTGGCCACTTGTATTTTGGAATGGAGTATGACATTCAACCCGGAATGATTCGTGACATTGCTAATGGTAGGCCTTTTAAGCGTTTTCGTCCAACTGATTATATGGTAGGTGTTTGGGCTGCAGCCCGCGTAAATGATCAACGGTATGAAGACACGTATAAGCATGTTTGGATTTGCAATGACAACAGGACATCAGGTAATGGTATCCCAAAATGGAAACAAATTCATGTAGACAAGGGTGCTAAAAAAGCCAATGGTTCTCTTGTTACTTCAACCGATATAGGTACCAATAGGTTTGCACTAGGAGATACGGCTCTTTTCATTCCAGGTCCTGGGCAAGACGCTAAGTGGTTGGCTGATGAGAAACTTAAAGTGCGATACACTGTGATTACAAGAACACAGGCATCTTACCCCGCTAGCACTCTTCCAACTTCAAATTCCAACTATTACCCCAAGGATCCGTTTTTCTATAATGAAAGGCTGTTCCCAACCATAGGTAAGTTCTTCGATCCACTAAGATCTACCATTCAATGGGAGCGGGGATCTCGCGATTGGTTTGTGATGAGGCTTGCTGATGCACGTTTGCTTCGTGCTGAAGCAAGATTTAAGCAAGGAAATACTGGGGGAGCAGCAACTGATATAAATGTAGTAAGGACACGCGCTGCCAAAACCGGAAAAATTGCAGCTATGCAAATACTTGCAACTGATGTTACGATTGATCGTATCCTTCTTGAGCGTGCACTTGAACTAGACGCTGAACAATTAAGATGGTTTGATTTAGCAAGAACTGGAAAGTTGGTAGAGTATGTGAAAGCATATAATCCGCTCGGTGCAGGTAACGTTCAGAATTTTCACCTACGGAGACCGATTCCTCAGGCTCAGATCGACAGAACGGTAGGGGGTTATCCTCAGAACTGTGGCTATCCTGGAGGTCCTGCATGTAATTAATTTTGAAATAACATTTAAGTGAATGTAGGCCGGAGATTAAGTTCTCCGGCCTACATTTGTTTGGTGCAATCTTCACTTATCTTGTCGCCTTATTTTTACCTAGTTAATAACCGAACATTAGACTCAATTCATGAAATCTAGTTTTACTTTTTTTCTCTTTCTACTTTGCTTTCAATCTTGCAACAATATGACTAGCGATGAGTCCGAACGGGTCGGTAGTAAAAATAGGGCTTATCAATGGGGAAAAATTTCATTGGAATGTACAGCTAATGACACTGAGAATTTTAAACCGCGCCCAACTGTCACCTCTCGCATTCTGGGTCTCACAT